>NZ_JBHVKN010000117.1:12919-15959 GCF_042798075.1 Nocardioides sp. NPDC057772 | reverse complement strand
GCCCGGACACGAACGGCGCGTGTGCGGCAGAGGCCCGCGCTTCTTTGTCTGCTGCAAACAAGACCCTGCACGGATTCAACTGCACCTTCCAGCCCAGTACCCCGTGTCGCAGGTCATTGCGTTGCATGGCGGGCGCCGCTAGCGTTTCGCTGTTTCATCAGGATTCCGTGCGGGGGTACGCAATGACCGAGACGTCGATCAGCATCGACGAGGAGCTGTTGGCCGAGGCGAGGAAGATCGCCGGGACGACGACCAACCAGGCTGCGATCGACCACGCGCTGCGGGACCTGGTCGAGCGCGAGGCCGCCTCCGCCGAGTTCGACAGCATCGTCGAGCGCGAGCTGGGCGACACGAAGGTCACGTTGGAGTTCTGATCTCACCGAGCGCGTCCAGCGGGATCGGCCAGAAGTCGTGGTCGGTCGCGAGATGGACGACGTCGAGCGGCACCCCGGCGACGACGCACGCTCCATAGAGCTCTGCGGCGTTCTTGCGGTCCGAGCCGTTCGGTGGGCCACCACCCGGACGGCACAACAGGAGCTCCACGCGGTCGAAGCCATGCGCATCGACCAGGTCGTGCAGCATCGTGGCGAGGTTGGCGGCGCCGTCACCAGCGATCTCCACCGGCACGCCCTCGATCTGGCACAGCTGCGGGAACGGGACCCCGTCGGGATCGACCAACATGAACCACAGCCGTGGCTCGGGCCAGCCGAGGGGATTGATCAGATGACGCCAGGCGGCTTCGACGTCGGCCTGGGTGCGGAGGACTGGAGCGTACGGGATCTTGTCGGTCATGGGTCTACGGCACCATGACCTCCCGGCGAGGACAACGACGATCCGAAGCCCTGTGGATAACGCTGCTCATCCACAGGGCTTCGCTCGTAAGTGGCCCGGTCAGCGCCCCCGTTCGGGCACCAGCCGATGCTCGGGGCCTGACCAGCGTCGGCGCAGCCACCGGTCGTGAGAGGCGACGACGATGGTGCCCGGGGTGGCCCCGATCGCCTCCTCGAGCTCGCCGGCGAGCGTGAGCGAGATGTGGTTGGTCGGCTCGTCGAGGAGCAGCAGGTCCGGGCCGGTGGCGATGGCGATGGCCAGGTCGAGCCGGCGGCGCTGCCCGACGCTCAGCGCTCCAACCGGCCTGTTGAGGTCTCGCGGATGAACCAGCCCGAGATCGCGCAATGGCACCCGAGCCGCCAACACCTCCCCCACCGACTCCAGATAGACGTCGGCGACCTTGCGCCGCAGGTCGCCGAACTGCGGGTCCTGGGTGAGCTCCTCCACGTGCCGGGCACTGACCTGGACCTCGCCCGAGGTCGGCTTCACCCGGCCGGAGATCACCCCGAGCAGCGTGGACTTGCCGCTGCCGTTTGGCCCGGTGATCAGCAGGTGCTCGCCTGCCGCGATGTCGAGGACCGGCAGGCTGACCCGCTCCTCGACGACCAGGTCGCGTGCGACGACCATCCGCCCGCTCGCCCCGGCAGCCGACAGCGCGGCATTGAGGCGTAGCGGCGGAAGCGGCTTGCGTACCTGCGCCTCCTCGGCCTCCTCCAGCCGCCGGTTGGCGTCCTTCTTGCGGCGGGCGACGGTGCGCTCGACATTGCTGCCCTTGAACTTGTAGATGAACTTGTCGCCGTCGGTCGGACCGCGGTTGTGGGCGATCGCGCCGTTGCCGATCTTGGTCGCCGTGCGGAGTCGCTTGAGCTCCTCCTGCTGATCTGCGTACGTCTGCTCCCACCGCTCCCTGGCCGCCTTCCGTGCCTCCTCGTAGTCGCTCCACCCGCCGCCGAAGAGCCGCCCGCCGGCTCCGTCGGTGCCGAAGGCGGTCGGGTCGAGGTCGAAGAGCCCCGTGGCGACCTCGTCGAGGAAGACGCGGTCGTGGGAGGCCATCAGGACGACGCCGGGGAGGTCACGCAGGAACTCCCCCAGCACCGTGACCGCCTCGTCGTCGAGGTGGTTGGTCGGTTCGTCGAGCAGCAACGCGTCGGGGCGGCGGGTGATCGCGGTCGCGAGGGCCAGCCTGGTGCGCTGCCCGCCCGAGAGCGTGCTGATCGGACGGTCGCGGTCGAGACCGCTCAGTCCGAGCCGCTCGGCGGCCAGGATGGCGCGCCGGTCGGCGTCCCAGGCGTCGTGGGCGACCGCGAAGTCGAGCGCACTCGCGTACGTCTCGGCGATGTCGGGATCAGCGAGCCGATCGGCGAGCGTCTCGACCGTGGCGACGGCCTCGCGGAGTGGCTGCAGGGTCGTGGCGAGAACGTCCTCGATGCTCGCCTCGTCACGGAACGGCGGCTCCTGCGGCAGCCAGACGAGGTCGTCGGGCGTCTCGAGCGTGCCTGTGCGGTGGGCGGTCCGCGGCAGCCGGTGTGCGATAGCGCGGAGCAGTGTGGACTTACCGGCGCCGTTCTCCCCCACGAGCGCGATCCGCTCGCCCGGGGAGACGGTGAGATCGATCCCGGTGAGAACGGAGCCGCTGCGGAAGGAGACCGAGAGGTCGCGGACGACGATCGGGTTCATAGACATGAGCGCTGGCCTTCTCGAGAGACAGGAAGACCCGCCGGGCGGTGCCGCGGTCGCGGGTCTAGGTCAGCGCTTGATGATCATGATGAGACCAGCGTACGCGACCCCGACCCGCGACCGCGAATGATTAACGCGCGACCTCGTCGATGATCCCGGAGAGGCGCTTCATCCAGGTGTACTTCGAGGCGCTGATGGTGTCGTCGCCGTCCAGCTTGCCGTCACGGTCGAGGGCGTAGCTGAAGATCCCGCCCTTCCCGCCGCCCTCGGGCTGCCAGTTGGCGTACGCCGCGGCCCGGCTCTCGCCGAACGGGACGGTGGTGTCGAGCCAGTGCCAGCCGCGCTCCTCGTAGAAGGAGAACCCGGGCAGGAACTGGCACGAGCTGATGTAGGGCGCGAACGTCTCCCAGGTGCCCTGCAGGCGGCCCGGGTCCCGGCCGTAGGCCTGCAGCAGCACGTAGTCGACGTACTCGGCGATCTGCGGGAAGAGCGGGTGGTTGCCGGTCATGTTGGTGTCGTAGATCAGGTAGCG
>NZ_JBHVKN010000117.1:0-12909 GCF_042798075.1 Nocardioides sp. NPDC057772 | reverse complement strand
CCGTGTCTGTCTGCGGGTGACCTCTAAGACCCACGTCGGGATGGTCCTCGGCGACGGCGCGTACGAACGGGGCGCGTGGGCGAACTGCCGGCCGCCCGTTCGGTCTGCTCGGCATCCAGGCTGCGCTCGGTGTCGATGTCGAGGCCGTCGAGACCGGCACGGTCGACGTACTCCTCCACCAGCCAGCGGGCGTGGGCGTCGTAGGCCGCCTCGTTCAGCTCGACGTCGGCGTCCGCGATGTCGTCGATGAAGATCGTGAAGACGACCTCGGTGCCCTGGGCATGGAGGGCAGGGACGTACTTGTCGCGCAGGGCCACCCAGAAGTCAGGGTCCTGCGCCGGCTTGGTCGCGAAGGCGGAGACGATGTCGAGCTGCGGCGGGATCTCGTCCATCCGCTGCACGTTGGGCGCGCGGTCCTCCTCCTTCGTGGTCTCGACATCGCGCCACTGACGGTAGTAGCCGAACGCGATCGGGTCCTTGCACTCCGTCGGCCCTGTGGTGGCTGTGGCGGACGGGACGGTTGCCGGTGCCGGCGCTGCGACCGCGGGCGCAGTCCCGGCGCCGAGGGTCGCGACGGCACCAGCGGCCACGGCGAGGCGGAGGCTCTGGATCAGGCGGGGGCGATCAGACATCAGGCGTTCCTCTCCTGGGCGCCCGGAACCCGATCGGCACTCTGCCGCCGCCCGGACGCGACTGTGACTCGCACCACAACTTGGCAGACTAAACCGATTTAGTCCAGAGGGCTCACAAACCTAGCCGCGCAGGATCTTCTCCATGGCCTTGCCCTTGGCCAGCTCGTCGACGAGCTTGTCGAGATAGCGCACCTGACGCATGACCGGGTCCTCGATGTCCTGGACGCGCACGCCGCAGACGACCCCGGTGATGAGCTGCGAGCTCGGGTTGAGGTCGGCGGCCCCGAAGAACTCCTCGAAGCTCGTCTCCGCCTCGACGTGCTCGGCGATCGCCTCGTCGTCGAAGCCGGTCAGCCAGGTGATCACCTGGTGCAGCTCGGCCGTGGTGCGGCCCTTCTTCTCCACCTTCGTCACATAGTGCGGGTAGACGGAGCCGAAGGGCATCTTGTAGACGCGCTCGAGGTTATCCACGCACCCGAGACTAACCCCGGTCGCGGCTCCGTCACGACAGCCCCGCGAGCCGGTAGGCGACCAGGCTCCCGGCGACCGCGACGTTCAGGCTCGCACCCCAGCCGACCATCGGGATCTCGATGCACTCGTCGGTCTCGGCGAGCACGTCATCAGGCACCCCGTGGTGCTCGTGGCCGAGCAGAAGCACCGTCGGCTCCCGCGCCGGCTCCAGCCGGGTGAGCGGCGTCGCCCCGTCGGCGAGCTCGACAGCGACGATCCGCTTGCCCGCATCGCGCTGCGTCTCGATCCACGCCTCCTTGCTGGGCGTCACCCAGTGGACGCACGGCCGTCGTCCGCGCAGCGTGTCGCCGACCTGGAGCGCGTCGAGATAGTGCTTGGTGCGTGGCACCGCCAGACACGCCCCGATCGCGTCGCAGGTGCGCAGCAGGGTGCCGAGGTTCGCGTCGTACGCGACCCACAGCGGCGCCACGACAAGGCGATCCCAGCACGAATGACGACCTGGTCGCCGCTTGGCGCGCAGCTCGCGGGGCTTCGTCTTCGCGCCGCTCATCGGCGCGCGGTGGTGGCTCCCGACATGGTCATGAGAAGTGGCGCCTTTCAGCGGCGGCGCCGAGCCATCGACGTACGAGTCTTGGTTCCACGAGGATAGCCCACACGCACGTCAGGCCGGCCGCTCCGCGACGAGCTGGTACATCCCGGCGATACGTACGAACGGCTCCTGGTCGCACAGCGCGCGCTCCAGCTCGAGGAGGCGGTCGAAGTAGGCGGGGTCGTGCTTGGCCGCGTCGTCGGTGAGAAGGTCGTTGGCGACCCTGGTGCCGAAGCGTCCGGTCACCCGGAGTCCGCAGCCGGCGAGCTCGGCCTCGAGGTCGGCCATCGGCACCTTGCGTACGTCATGGTCGAAGGCGACGGCGCGCTTGGTGTCCGCCCGCAGCTCGGTGAGCGCGGCCTCGGGACCGGCGGTGACCAGCTGGCGCAGCACCATGCTCGCCGGGTTGGGGACCATCACCGAGAGCCGGCCGCCGGGGCGGACGACGGCTGCGAGGCGGCGTACGTCTCCCGCGTCGGCGGGACGGTAGTGGAGCACGAAGTGGCACAGCACCAGGTCCCACTCGCCCTCGGGCAGGTCCTCGACACCACCGACGAGCGTGGTCAGCGACGCGCCCGCGTCCGCCGCCCGGCGCTTCGCCTCCGTCAGCCAGGACTCCGACGGGTCGAGGATCGTGACGTCGTGTCCGGCCAGGGCCAGCGGCAGCGCGTCCATCCCGTCGCCGCCGCCGACGTCGAGGATCTTCAGCCGCTCCCCCAACTCGGCGCACTGGCGCCGCAGGACCTCCTCGACCACGGTGTAGCGGATCCGGCCCCACGGGGTCGTGGTGTAGGCGCGCCACTGCGCCAGCTTGTCGGAGAAGACGTCGGTCATGGCCGGGGAGCCTATCCGCACGTCTCGCCGAGTCGGGTTGAATCCTGCGCCGGGCCCCGCGACTGCTCACCGAGGTAGCTCGGCCAGCAACCACTTCCTTCGTTGAGTCCCACGAAGGAAGTGAGCCCTCACCGAGTTACCTCAGTGAGCATCCAGGGCTACCCGGCGTAGGTCTGCTTCCCCCGCAGGTAGGTGGAGACGACACGGCCGGTGAGCTTGCGGTCGTGCCAGGGGTTGTTGCGAGACAGCGAGAGCGAGCGGTCGCGGTCCACGACGTACGTCGCGGCCGGGTCGACCAGGGCCAGGTTGGCCGGCTCTCCGACCGCGATCGGGCGGCCGTGGCCCTCCAGACCGGCGATCCGGGCCGGGGTCGTGGACATGACCCGGGCGACGCCGGCCCAGTCCAGCAGCCCCGAGGAGACCATGACGGTCGAGACGACCGAGAGCGCCTCCTCGAGCCCGAGCATCCCGAAGGCGGCGTCGACGAACGCGTGCTCCTTGTCCTGGCGCGCGTGCGGGGCGTGGTCGGTGGCGACGGCGTCGATGGTGCCGTCGGCCAGCGCCTCGCGCAGCGCCTCGACGTCCTCGGCGGGACGCAGCGGGGGGTTGACCTTGAAGGTCGGGTCGTAGCCGGCGAGCAGGTCGGTGGTCAGCAGCAGGTGGTGAGGTGTGACCTCGGCGGTGACCGCCCAGCTGCCGTCCTTCTCGGCCTGGGCCTTCGCCCAGCGCAGCACCTCGACGGTGCCGGCGGTCGAAGCGTGGGCGACGTGGACGCGCGAGCCGGTGTGGCGGGCGAGCATCACGTCGCGGGCGACGATGACCTCCTCGGCGACCCCCGGCCACCCAGGCAGGCCGAGCCGTCCGGAGAGCTCACCCTCGTGGCAGCAGGCCGACCCGTAGGGCGCAAGCGACGGATCCTGGGCGTGCTGGGAGATCACGCCGCCGAACGCCTTGACGTACTCCAGCGCGCGCCGCATCACCCGCGGATCAGAGACACACCGACCGTCGTCGGAGAAGACCTTGACCGCGGCTCGGGAGCGGTTCATCAGGGCGAGCTCGGCGAGTTCCTCACCGGCCAGCCCCTTGGTCACCGCGCCGACCGGGAACACGTCGGCCAGCCCTGCCTCGCGGCCGAGCTCCCACACCGAGACCGCGGCCTCGGCAGTGTCGGTGACCGGCGAGGTGTTGGCCATCGCGAGCACCGCGGTGTAGCCGCCCGCGGCGGCCGCGGCCGCGCCGGAGGCCACCGTCTCGGCGTCCTCGCGGCCCGGCTGGCGCAGGTGGGTGTGCAGGTCGACCAGGCCCGGGAGGAGGACGAGACCAGAGGCGTCGACGACCTCGTCTACGGAGTCGTCGGAGACCGAGACCGTGCCGATCTCCCGGATCACTCCCCCGTCGACGTACACATCGGTCGGCTCGGCCCCGAGGACGGAGCCTCCCTTGATCAACAGGCTCATGCGGACTCCTCGCCGGCAAGCAGGTGGTAGAGGACGGACATCCGGATCGCGACGCCGGCCGAGACCTGGTCGAGGATCCGGGAGGAGGCGGCGTCGGCGGCCTCGGGAGAGATCTCCAGGCCACGGTTCATCGGGCCGGGGTGCAGGATCGGGACGCCGTCGCGCAGCATGCCGAGGCGCTGGCGGGTGAGCCCGTAGCCGACGGTGTACTCACGTGAGGTCGGGAAGTAGCCTCCGCTCATCCGTTCGCGCTGGACGCGCAGCATCATGACCGCGTCGACCTCCGGAAGCACGTCGTCCAGCGTGTAGGAGGTGGCGAAGCCGTCGGCCTTGGCCCAGTCGGCGACCCCCGAGGGCATGAGCGTGGGCGGAGCGACGGCGACCACGGAGGCACCGAGCTTGCCCAGCGACTTCACGTTGGACCGGAACACCCGCGAGTGGGTCAGGTCGCCGACGATGGCGATCCGCTTGCCCTCCAGCGACCCGGGACCGCCGAGCTGGCGCTGCAGGGTGTAGCCGTCGAGCAGGGCCTGGGTCGGGTGCTCGTGCATCCCGTCGCCGGCGTTGATCACGGGGATGTCGAGCCAGCCCGCGACCTGGTGGGCAGCGCCGGAGGCCGAGTGACGCATCACCAGACCGTCGACGCCCATCGCGGTCACGGTCAGCACGGTGTCGCGCAGCGACTCGCCCTTCGAGGCCGAGGAGCCCTTCGCCGACAGGTTGATCACATCGGCCGAGAGCCACTTCCCGGCGATCTCGAACGAGGACCGGGTGCGGGTCGAGTCCTCGAAGAAGAGGTTGATCACGGTGCGCCCGCGCAGCGCCGGCAGCTTCTTGACCTCGCGCTTCTGGACGTCGTGCATCTCGGCGGCGGTCGCGAAGAGCTGCTGGATCTCCTCGGCACTCACGTCGTCGATGGACAGCAGATGGCGCGTCATGCGGTCACCCCTTCGAGCTCCACGATGCGTACTTCGTCGATGCCGTCGGTCTCCTCCAGCCGCAGCCCGACCCGCTCGGAGCGCGCCGTCGGGAGGTTCTTGCCGACGTGGTCGGCGCGGATCGGAAGCTGCCGGTGGCCGCGGTCGACGAGCACAGCCAGGCGTACGACGGCGGGGCGGCCGTAGTCGGCCAGTGCGTCGAGCGCGGCGCGGACGGTGCGGCCCGAGAACAGCACGTCGTCGACCAGCACCACGGTCTTGCCGTCGATGCCGCCCGGCGGGATCTCGGTGTGGTGCGGCGCTCGGGTCGGGTGGGTCCGCAGGTCGTCGCGGTACATCGTCACGTCGAGTGCGCCGTGGGCCACGGGATGGCCCTCGGCGGCCTCGATCCGCGCGGCGATCCGCTTCGCGAGCGGCACCCCGCGGGTGTGCAGACCGAGGAGCACCAGGTCCTCGGCGTCGCGGTTGCGCTCCAGGATCTCGTGGGAGATCCGGGTCAGCGCCCGGGAGATGTCACGGGAGTCGAGCACCACGCGACCATCGGTCGACGGCTCGGGCACGGCATCAGACAAGGTTGTGGTCTCCTTCTCCGCCTCACGGGACGGCTCGTTAAAGGATCGGGCCAACCTTATCCTCACTCCAGGTCGATGAGCACTTTCCCGATCGCGCCGGCCTCGACCGCGTCATGGGCGGCCGCCGTCTCCTCGAGCCGGTAGTGGTGCAGGGGTACGCCGGCCTCCGGTCCCACGCGCAGCGCGCCGGCCGCCACGGCGGCGGCGACATCGTCGGCCGCTGCCTGGATCTGCTCGGGCTCGATGCCGTAGAGCTGGATGAACTGGTAGCGCAGGTTGAGCGAGAAGGTCGCCCGCACCGGCATGGTCAGCTCGTCGCCGCCGTTGTTGGCGTAGATCGCGATCGTGCCGCGCTTGGCGACGACGGCGCGGTCGAGGTCGTTGTTGTCCGCCGGTGCGACCTCGACGATCTGGTCGACGCCGTCGGGCGCGATCTCACGGATCTCCGCAGCCGGGTCGCCCTCGCGGTAGTTCACGATGTGATGCGCCCCCGCGGCCTTCGCCAGCGCCGCCTTCTCCGCGGAGCTGACCGTGGTGATCACCGTCGCGCCCGCCCACACGGCCAGCTGGATCGCGGCGTTGCCGACCGCACCCGCTCCGCCATGGACCAGGATGGTGAGGCCGTCGAACGAGCCGGGCGCCACCCGCTCGACCGTCCCGCAGGTCAGCGCCCGATGGGCGGTCATCGCCGGCACGCCGAGCGAGGCGCCGAGGTCGTAGGAGGCACCGGCAGGCAGCTCGACAGCCTTGTGGGCCGGGACGGTGACGTACTCGGCCGCGGTGCCCCAGGGCTGGCCGTGCTGAGCCATGAAGAGCCAGACCTGCTGTCCGACGACGTGGGTGCTGACTCCCTCGCCGATCTCCTCGATCACGCCGGCGCCGTCCTGGCCCGGGGTCGCCTCGGGAGTCGTGAGGGTCGCGCTCAGGCCGGCACGTACCTTCCAGTCGGTGGGGTTGACCCCCGCCCGCACCAGCCTGACCAGGACCTCGCCCGGGCCGGGCTTCGGCACCGGGCGCTCGATCAGACGCATCGCGGAGGAGGGACCGTTCTCGGTGTAGACGACTGCGCGCATGACTCCGACGTTAGGGCATGCCGGCTAGAGCGCGTGCGCCATCCCAGCGCAGGCCTTCAGCCACGACATCTTGGTGTCCTCCGAGAGCTGGGAGTACTGCACCGTGGAGCCCGCGACGAGCACCGGGTCGAACGGGACCCGGTAGACCCCGCGGGTGCGCTGCTGGTAGACCTCGGTGAGGTCACGGGCCAGGTTGGTGTCGACCTTCGGAGACGGGTCGGAGAGCACGGTGATCGTCTTCAGCTTGAGGTCGGCGTAGCCGGACTCCTGGAGGGCGTCGAGCATCCACAGGCCGCTGTAGCCGGTGTCCTCGCGCACCGTCGAGGTCACCACCAGCAGGTCGGCGGTGTCGGCGGCGGCCAGCCAGTTCTCGGCCCGCATGTTGTTGCCGGTGTCGACCAGGATCACCTTGTAGAAGCGCTCCAGCAACTGGTGCACCTGCGCGAAGTCGTCGGCGTGGATCTGGCCGGTGACGTCGGGCCGCTCGTCGGAGGCGAGCACGTCGAAGTGGGCATCGCCCTGGGAGCGTACGAAGGCGCCCAGGTCACCGATACGGGACTGGTAGACGTTGTTGAACGCGGCGAGGTTGTCGAGCAGCTCGCGGGTGGTGTTGCGGTGGGTGCTGCGCATGCCGCGGATGCCGAGGGTGCCGCGGGTCTCGTTGTTGTCCCAGGCCACGATCCCGCCGCCGCGTACGGTGCCGAAGGTGTAGCCCGCGGCGAGCACGCCGGTGGTCTTGGCCGCGCCGCCCTTGGGGTTGATGAAGACGATCGTGCGCGGACCGTCGAAGTCACGCTGGATCATCGCCCGGTCCTGCTCGTAGGCGATCTCGGCCGGGCCCATCTTCGGACTGATCAGCCCGCCGGACATCTTGCGGATCGCGCCTCGCCAGCCCCAGGTCGCGGGGCCGAATCCGGCCGACTCCGCGCGCCGGTCGAGGAAGTCGGTCGCGCTGGGGACCTCCTGCCCGTGAACGGCCGGGGGCGGTGGTGTCACCGCGGCCGCCGGAGGGGGCGGTGCAGGTGTCGTGGTGACCTGTGGGTTGGTGATGCGAGTCGCCTCCTGACTCGGGTCTGACTGGGGGTAGGGCTGGGCCGGCCGTGAAGGCTGGGGCGGTTGTCCCGCCGAGCTCGGCGGAGGTGGCGTCACCCAGTGTGAGGGTGCACCGGTCGGCCGGGTGCGCGAGTCCGGCTCGTCGTACGGGTTGTTCTCCTGCGTCATGCGCTCTCCGAATACGGGTGCTGGTTTACGGCCTCCATCTCAGCCTTGGGTCCAAACATACGGTCCCGACCGAAGCAATCGTCGATAACCGGAAAACACACGCGTCGTGGCGCACCCCGAAATGACGCGACGCCTGTCCGGAACGGTCCCGGACAGGCGTACGTCACATGCTGATCAGCCCTTCGCGACATCCTTCGCGACCGCGGCGAGGACGCCGTTGACGAAGGAGGGGGACTCGTCGGTGGACAGCTCGGTCACCAGCGCCGTCGCCTCGCTGATCGCGACCTCGGCCGCGACATCGCCGTCGAGGATCTCCCAGACGCCGATGCGGAGCACGTTGCGGTCGACCGCCGGCATCCGGACCAGCGTCCAGTCCTTGGCGAAGGCGGAGATCAGGGCGTCGATCCGCTCGGCCTCGGCGACCACGCCCCGGACGATCTTGACCGTGAACGGGTTGTTGGGCACCTCGCCCTCACCGATCTGCTGGTCGAGCAGGTCACCGGCGGAGAGCCCGCGGGCCTCGGCGGCGAAGAGCACGTCCAGGGCCCGCTTGCGGGCCTTGGAGCGCGCGGTCGCGACGTGAGCAGCCAACGTCAGCCCTTCACGCGGGAGAGGTAGGAGCCGCCCTCGCGGGTGTCGACCTTGATCTTCTCGCCCTGCTCGATGAAGAGCGGCACCTGGATCTCGGCGCCGGTCTCGAGGGTGGCGGGCTTGGTGCGGCCGGTGGCGGAGTCGCCCATGACGCCGGGCTCGGTGTAGGTGATGGTGAGCTCGACCGACGGCGGCAGCTCGATGAAGAGAACGCGGCCCTCGTTGGTGGCCACGATCGCCTCGCTGTTCTCCAGCATGAAGTTGGCAGCGTCGCCGACGATCTCCGGGGCGACCTCGATCTGGTCGAAGTCCTGCACGTCCATGAAGACGAAGGAGGTGCCGTCGTTGTAGAGATACTGCATCGTGCGCTTGTCGACGGTCGCGGTCTCGACCTTGACCCCGGCGTTGAAGGTCTTGTCGACGTTCTTGCCCGACTCGACGTTGCGGAGCTTGGTGCGGACGAACGCCGGGCCCTTGCCGGGCTTCACGTGCTGGAACTCGGTGACCTGCCAGAGCTGGCCCTCGATCTTCAGCACCATGCCGTTCTTGAGGTCGTTCGTCGTCGCCATAACCGTCCGTCAGCCTTCGTCTTCGTCGTCCTGCAGCATCGCAGGCATCGTTGTCAATGTTCGGGTGCCACCAGGGCCACAGGGAATCCTAGTCAACGAGACGTACGCCGACCCAATTCGTCAGGCCTTGCCGAGCTTGGTGGCGATGACCTCGAGGGCCTCGCGGTAGCCGTCGATGCCCTTGCCCGCGACGACCGCGGTCGCGTGGGGGGTGACCACGCTGGTGTGCCGGAACACCTCGGGCCGCTGGAGAGGCTCGGAGATGTGCACCTCGATGAGCGGAGCGGTGAGCTGCGCGCAGGCGTCGTAGATGGCGTAGGAGTAGTGGGTCCAGGCGGCGGCGTTGAGCACGACCGGGATGTCCTTGTCGGCAGCGGCGTTGAGCCAGTCGACCATGTCGCCCTCATGGTTGCTCTGACGTACGTCCACGGCGAAGCCGAGCGCGTGGCCCCAGTCGACGCACATCGCGGCGAGCTCGTCGTGGGTGGTGTGCCCGTAGATCTCGGGCTGGCGCTTCCCGAGGCGCCCGAGGTTGGGGCCGTTGAGGACCAGGACCTGCTTCAACGCGTTGCTCACGAGCAGCATCTTCGCACGGTTTTCTCGAGCCGAATCTAAGCGCTCACTTACCTTTATGTCAGACTGATGGCATGAGCGACGTACGCACCAGCACCCAGGCACGCGGCGACCGCAGCCGCGCGCGTCTGCTCGACGCGGCGGTGCAGGCATTCTCCGCGAAAGGGTTCCACGGCACCAGCACCCGGGACATCGCCACCGCGGCGGGGCTGAGCCCGGCGGCGGTCTACGTCCACCACCGCTCCAAGGAGGAGCTGCTGCACGCGATCGCGGTGCGTGGCCACGAGATCATCCTCGAGGCGCTCACCGAGGCGACCCGTGCCGACGCCGCGCCCGCGGAGCGGGTCGCCGCCGCCGTACGCACCTATGTCCTCTTCCACGCCCGGTCACACACGACGGCCCGGGTCATCAACTACGAGCTCGCGGCGCTGACCGAGGAGCACTTCCGCGAGATCGCGGGCATGCGCCGCGCCATCGACACCGTCATGCGTGAGGTCGTCGAGGAAGGCGTACGCAGCGGCGACTTCGACACCCCCGATCCCGCCAAGGCCGCCACCGCCCTGCTTTCGCTGGGGATCGACCTGGCCCGGTGGTACCGCGACGACGGCTCCTGGACCCCCGAGTCCCTGGCCGACTTCTACGCCGACCTCGCGCTCCGCGTCGTCGGCGCCCGGCCCTGAGGCTCCGCCCGACTTCCGTTTCGACCCCGAGAAGAAAGCACGATTGATGCGCCGCACCATCTACACCGAGGACCACCAGTCCTTCCGCGAGACCATCCGCTCGTTCATCGAGAAGGAGGTCACCCCCGTCTACGACGAGTGGTACCAGGCCGGGATCGTCCCCCACGACTTCTACCTCAAGCTCGGCGAGCTGGGCGTGTGGGGCATCCAGGTGCCCGAGGAGTACGGCGGCGCCGGGATCGGGTCGTTCAAGTACTCCGCCGTCATCACCGAGGAGCTCGCCCGTGCCGGCGTCTCCTTCGGCGGCTCGAGCACCCACGTCGGTCTCTGCCTTCCCTACCTCCTCAAGCTCGCCACGAAGGAGCAGATGGAGCGCTGGATGCCCGGCTTCGTCTCCGGCGCGGAGATGTGGGCGATCGCGATGACCGAGCCGGGCACCGGCTCCGACCTGGCTGGGATGACCACCAACGCCAAGCTCACCGAGGACGGCAAGCACTACGTCCTCAACGGCGCCAAGACCTTCATCACCGGCGGCGTCAACGCCGACCGGGTGATCGTCTGCGCCCGCACCGCCCCGGCCACCCCCGAGGACCGCCGCGGCGGGATCACGCTCCTCGCCGTCGACACCAAGCTGCCGGGCTACGAGGTCGGCCGCAAGCTCGACAAGCTCGGCCTCAAGGTCTCCGACACCGCCGAGCTGTCCTTCACCGACGTGCAGGTCCCGGTCGAGGACGTCCTCGGCGAGGTCGGCAAGGGCTTCTCCTACCTCGGCCAGAACCTCCCGGTCGAGCGCCTCGGCATCGCCGTCGGCGCCTACGCCCAGGCCGCGGCCGCCGTCGAGTTCGCCAAGAAGTACGTCCAGGAGCGCAAGGTCTTCGGCACCGCCGTCGCGTCGTTCCAGAACACCAAGTTCGAGCTGGCTGCGTGCAAGGCCGAGGTCGACGCCGCCGAGGCCGTGGTCGACCGCGCCATCGAGGCCGAGGATGCCGGCACCCTGACCGCCGCCGAGGCCGCCTCGGCCAAGCTGTTCTGCACCGAGGTCGCCCACCGCGTGGTCGACCGCTGCCTCCAGCTCCACGGCGGCTACGGCTACATGAACGAGTACCCCATCGCCCGCCTCTACGCCGACAACCGCGTCAACCGCATCTACGGCGGCACGTCCGAGGTGATGAAGCTGATCATCGCCAAGGACATGGGTCTGTGACCTGCTAGCAACTCTGCCGAGTCGGCTCGTCTTGACGGGCCGACTCGGCATACGCTCGGGTATGTGACGCCGCGCGAGGACGAGAACCGCCGCCTGCTGCGGGCGCGCGACGCGATGGACCGGCACTACGCCGCGTCGCTCGACGTACCAGCGATCGCCCGGGTCGCCCATGTGTCGCCCGCGCACTTCAGCCGCCGGTTCAAGGCCGTCTTCGGGGAGACGCCCCACCGCTACCTGCAGCGCCGCCGGATCGAGCGGTCCATGGCACTCCTGCGCGAATCTACGTCCTCGACCAGGACGAGGCCCTCGACTTCTACGTCGGCAAGCTCGGCCTCGAGGTCGGCAGCGACGTCGACATGGGTTTCATGCGCTGGCTCACCGTCCACCTTCCCGGCGACCCCGACCACCAGCTGCTGCTCGAGGTGCCCGGCGGCTCCCCCGCCCACAGCACTGAGACCGCCGCCCAGCTGCGCGACCTGGTGACCAAGGGCGCGATGGGCGCCGCGGTCATCTTCAACACCGACGACTGCCAGAAGCTCTACGAGGATCTCTCCGCCAAGGGCGTCGAGTTCACCGACAAGCCCACCAAGCAGCCCTACGGCATCGACTGCGCCTTCCGCGACCCCTTCGGCAACCACATCCGCGCCACCCAGCGGGTCGAGGGTCCGGTCGAGATCACCGACGAGGACATCGCCCGCTGGTCGGGAGCCTGAGATCCAGCGATCAGGGTGCCGGAGGCCCGGCCTCGGTCAACAACACCTCAACGGCAGCGCGCCCGACGTCAGCCTCCGACGACCGCGTACGCGTCGCGCAGCTGCTCCTCGGTCGGCCCGGTCAGGATGCGCGGGACGGCGAGGTCGTGGAGGACGAGGAAACGGAGGACGGAGCCGCGGGTCTTCTTGTCGACCCGCATGGCGCCGATGAGGTCGTCGAAGCCCGCCTCGACGCCGAGCTCCTTGACGGTGGTCGGCAGGCCGACCTTGGCGAAGGTCGGCGCGTGCCGGGCGGCGACGTCGTCGGAGAGGACCCCGGCGAGGCGGGCGAGCTCGGCGGCGTAGACGCAGCCGACGGCGACCGCGTCACCGTGGCGGATCGAGAAGCCGGAGTGCTTCTCGAGCGCGTGGGCGAGGGTGTGGCCGTAGTTGAGGGTCTCGCGGCCTGGGTGGCCGTCGGCGCCGCCGGTCTCCTTCAGGTCTGCGGCGACCACCTCGGCCTTGACCCGGATGGCGCGCTCGACCAGCTCGGCCAGAACCGGGGAGTCCGCGGTGATCTCATCGGTCTCCTCGACCAGACGCAGGATCTCCGGGTCGGCGATGAAGCCGCACTTGACCACCTCGCCGAGCCCGGCGACCAGGTCCTCACGAGGAAGGGTCTTCAGCAGCGCGAGGTCGCACAGCACCCCGGCCGGTTCGTGGAACGCGCCGACGAGGTTCTTCCCGGCGCTGGTGTTGACCCCGGTCTTGCCGCCGACCGCGGCGTCGACCATGGCGAGGACGGTGGTGGGC
>NZ_JBHVKN010000116.1:0-15977 GCF_042798075.1 Nocardioides sp. NPDC057772 | reverse complement strand
GTCCGATGGACCGGGGCTTCTTCCGTGGAGCGGACGACGAGGCTCGAACTCGCGACCTCAACCTTGGCAAGGTTGCGCTCTACCAACTGAGCTACGTCCGCTTGCGAGAAGAACAGTAGCGGATGTGGTCGGCGGAGCTCCAACTGGGGTCCCGCGTGTCACGAACCTGCTTCGGGGACATCCGCCGACGGCGTACGTCGCTCGAGCTGTTCCACCAGCTGAGCGACCTGGGCCTGGTGCGCGGCTCTCAGGTCGTCGAGCCGTTCGGCGGCATGGGCGCGTTCGCGGTCGAGCTCGGCGCGGGTGGCGTCGCGGTCGGCCTTGGCCGCCGCTTCGCTGCCGCGCAGGTCGGCGACCTGGTCCCGGAGCGCGTCGACCTGCTCGCGGGCGGCGTCGCGCTGCGTACGCAGGTCCGAGGTCGTCGCCTCCGCGCTCGCCGCCGCCTTCTCGGCCGCTTTCTGCTCGGCGATCAGCTGCTCCTGCAGTCGCGCCATCGCCTTCTCGGCATGATCGGCGCGCGCTGTCTCGCTCCGCCGGCGCTGCACAGCCGACGCGTGCTCCGCCTGTGCCTTCTCCAGCTTCTCGGTCAGGGCAGCCCGTTCGGAGGTCATCTCCTCGAGGCGGTTCTCGAGCGACGCGATCGTCGCGGCGGCGGCCTTCGCTGCGGCGGCTGCGGTGGCTTCGGAGGTCTCCAGCGCCGCCTGTGCGTCCTGGCGCGACTCCTCGGCCTTGGCGGTCGCGGCCAGCGCCTCTCGGAGGATCTCGGCCGACCGCTCTGCCTCCTCCGACGCCTCGGCGGCGGCGGCATCCGCCTCGTCTCGCTCCGCCTCGGCTGCGCGCTGCGCCTGCTCGGCTCGCACGGCGCGGGCGCTCGCCGCCGCGATCTGCTCCTGTGCCTCGCTCTGCACCGTGGCGATCTGGGCTTCGGCCGCGGTCAGGTCGCCGAGCGTACGCAGCTCCTCCAGCGCCTTCGGCAGCTGGTCGAGGAAGCGGTCGGCGAGCTGGGTCAGCTGCGTGGTGATCTCGGCGGCGCGCTGCTGCGCGGCCTGCACCGGTCGAGCGGTCTCCTCAGGAGGCCGTGCCTCCACGAGTCGCTGCAGGCGTTTCCGCTCGCGCCAGGCAGCGGCTCGGTTGTGGGCGGGATCGTCGCAGTACTCCGGCGGCCGGCCGCTCCCGCTCTCCGACGCCGCTGCCGGCAGGGGACAGCCAGGGAAACGGCAGAGCTTCTCGTCGACCACCATCGAATCCGTCATTCCGTCATCATAGCGTGACGAAAGACGAAACGAATACTGAATACGCGGGAGAATGAGATTCCGCGTAGACGCACAACATAACCGGCATTATGATGTGTGCTTATGAGCGCGATCGAGCACCGCCCGGAGACCCCCGCCACCGACCTCGCGGTGACGGAACCCGTCAGAGAGCTCTTCCTCGCCGACCTGGGGGACCTGCCCCACGAGAAGAGGGCCGAAGCGCTCGCCCGCAGGTTCCTGCTCTCCTACACAGGACACACCCGCGCCGCGTACGGACGCGATCTCGCCGAGTGGTTCGGTTGGTGCGCGGCCCTGGAGATCGACCCGCTGGCCGCCAACCGGGCGATGGTCGACGGGTACGCCCGCGATCTGGAGACACGGCGGAGCCCCGCGACGATCGCCCGACGGCTCTCCGCGATCGCGGGCTTCTACCGCTACGGCGTCGCCGAGGGCGTCGTGAAGGCCTCACCGGCCGAGCACGTCAAGCGCCCCAAGACCACCAACGACTCCCAGACGCTGGGCATGGACAGGGGAGAGGCACGAGCCCTCCTCGCCGCCGCCCGCGAGCACTCCGGCCGTGCCGCGGCGCTGGTGACGCTCCTGCTTCACGACGGGCTGCGCATCTCCGAGGCCCTGGGCGCCGACGTGTCCGACCTCAACCACTCCCGCGGCCACCGCATCCTGACCATCACCCGGAAGGGCGGCGCCCGGCGTGACGTCGTGCTCAACCCGGCGACCTCGCAGGCTCTCGACGTCTACCTCGACGCACGAGCCGATGGTCCGGTCTTCGTCACGAGCACCGGCAACCGCTGGCACCGCTCCGAAGCCTTCCGTCTGATCCGCAGGCTCGGCAGCTCAGCGGGCATCGAGCACGGCGCCAAGCTCTCCCCGCACAGCCTCCGTCACACCTTCGTCACCCTGGCCCGAGAGGCCGGCGTACCCCTCGAGGACGTCCAGGACGCCGCCGGCCACGCCGACCCCCGCACCACCCGCCGCTACGACCGCGGCCGCCACAACCTCGACCGCCACCCCGCGTACGCCTTGGGTGCCTTCCTCGCCGATTGACCGGTCGGGATCCCTCCCCAACCACACCTCGGCGACGGTAGCCTGCCGGAAGCCCGTCATCGTTGACGAAGGAGATCCGGTATGAGCCAGGAACTGACCAGCGACTACGTGGTGGTGGGGGCCGGATCGGCGGGCGCGGTGCTCGCAGCGCGGCTCAGCGAGGACCCGACCGTCCGGGTGACGCTGCTCGAGGCCGGGCCCCGCGACAAAGGCATGAACATCCATGTCCCGGCGGCGTTCTCGAAGCTCTTCCAGACAGAGCACGACTGGGACTACTCCACCGAGCCGCAGCCGGAGCTCGGCGGTCGGAGGATCTACTGGCCGCGCGGCCGGATGCTCGGTGGCAGCTCCTCGATGAACGCGATGATGTGGGTCAAGGGTCTGCAGGCCGACTACGAGGAATGGGGCGCCGCGGCAGGACCCGAGTGGGGCTGGGACGCCGTGAAGAAAGCGTACGCGAAGCTCGAGGACGTCGAGGACGCCACCGCCCTGGACGGCACCGGTGGCCCGGTCCGCGTGGAGCGGCAGCGGAGCCCGCGTCCCTACACCGAGTCGTTCCTCCAGGCCGCCGAGCAGGCCGGCTTCACGCGCGGCCGGGCCAACGGCCCCAACGCCGAGGCGTTCGTGGAAACCATGGTCACCCAGCGGCGCGGCGCCCGGTGGAGCACCGCCGCGGCCTACCTCAAGCCCGCGGCCAAGCGCGCCAACCTGAACGTCGTCACCGGCGCCCAGGTCTCCCGGGTGACCTTCGACAAACACCGCGCGACCGGTGTCGAAGCCGTCGTCGACGGCCAGCGGACGACCGTCACCGCACGACGCGAGGTGGTCCTCTGCGGCGGCGCGGTCAACACCCCGCAGCTGCTGATGCTCTCCGGGATCGGGCCGGCCGACCAACTCGAGGAGCTCGGCATCGAGGTCGTCCACGACGCCAAGGAGGTGGGGGAGAACCTCACCGACCACCTCGTCGCCGGCCTCGGCTGGGAGGTCGAGCAGGGCTCGCTCGCCACCGCTGAGTCGCTCCGCCACCTGGCCAACTACCTGCTGCGCCGGCGCGGCATGCTCACCTCCAACGTCGGCGAGGCCTATGGCTTCCTCCGCTCACGGCCCGACCTGGAGGCGCCCGACATCGAGATGATCTTCGCTCCGGTCGGCTTCTTCGACGAAGGCTTGGTGCCGTTCGTGGGCGAGGCCGTCGTCGCCGGCCCGATCCTTGTCGACCCGGCCAGCCGTGGCCGGATCACGCTGGCCTCGAAAGACCCGGCCGCCAAGCCGATCATCGATCCGCGCTATCTCTCCGACCCCGAGGGCAGGGACCGCGCCGCGATGGTCGAGGGTGTGCGGGTCGCCCTGGACATAGCCTCGCAGCCCGCGCTCAAGCCGATCCTGGGCGACCTCCTGCGTCCCGAGCTCGCGGCGGACGCGACCGCGGAGGAGGTCGCCGACTCGCTCCTGGCCCGTCACGCCCACACCCTCTACCACCCGACCGGCACCTGCCGGATGGGCACCGACGAGGCGAGCGTGGTGGATCCGAGCCTGCGCGTACGTGGCGTCGAAGGCCTCCGCGTCGCCGATGCCTCGATCATGCCCAGGATCGTGCGCGGCCACACCAACGCCCCCGCGATCATGATCGGCGAGCGCGCCGCCGACATCGTCACCGGCGACTGAGCCGGTCGGCCGAGGCTCAGGTCAAGGAGGCCGCCGCGACCGCGGTGTCCTCGCCGTCGAGGGTGATCTCGACCCGCTCGACCTCGGCGATCGGCACCGCCGAGGAGGCGTCCAGGCCGAGCGTCTCCCCACCGGACCAGGTCCACGACCCGGCGACCGTGCGGGCGCCGTCGCGGCCGACCAGCACCAGGTCGTACGTCACCGGCGCGCCCTGATAGTCGGAGGAGGTCGGCGGGCTCTTGCCGGGCTCGGGCGGGTAGTGGCAGCTCCAGGTGAGCTTGGTGCCCCACGACGTGGGTGTGGCCACGAGCTGGGCCCACATGTCGACGCTGCCCACAGGGCGCAGGTCGACGGTGCGGACGTTCTCGCCCGCCGAGGCCGTCGGTGTGACCGAGTCCGAAGGGGCCGCGATCGGTTCTCCGTCGCCGTCACGATCGAGCAGCAGCCCGCCGATGGCCGTCCCACCCGCGAGCAGGACGACTGCGGCCGCGGCCGCCAACGCTCTGCGGCGCAGTCGCGACCTGCGTACGGCTCCGGCCAGGTCAGCGAGCGGCGGCGGGGTGGCCTCGGCAGGAGTGTCGTCGAGGAGCTCCTCGGCCTCCTCGCGGGAGAGCACGCCGAGCAGCCCGGGCATCCCGGCGAGCTCGGCGACGGCGTCGCGGCACACGCCACAGCCGGTCAGGTGCCGTTCGAAAGCCCGCCGGTCGCTCGGGCTCAGCGCGCCGAGCACGTAGGACGCGTCCCAGTCGGCGAACGTCTCGTGTCCGGAGGCGTCCAGGTGGTCGTTCATGACGTGACCCCCTTCTCTTGCAGGGCGAGACGCAGGGCTCGCAGACCGTAGTGCAACCGAGACTTCACGGTGCCGGGCGGGATGTCGAGCTCGTGGGCGAGGTCGGCGACCGAGCGGCCGCCGTAGTAGGCCCCGACCACCACTGCGCGGTGGTCGGGCGAGAGCGCTAGCAGTGCATCGGCGACGACCCAGGAGTCGAGCACAGCCTGGGTGTGGTCGGCGCGGCTCCGGTCGGGCGGCGACTCCGCTGCGTACTCCCGCTTCCGGCGCGCGCTGCGCAGGTCGTCGATGACGAGGTTGCGGGCGGTGGTGAACAGCCAGGCACGTACGCCCTCCTCGGGCCGCTGCAGCACGTCCGGGTTGCGCCAGGCGCGCAGCAGCGTCTCCTGCACCACGTCGCGCGCCTCCTCGGCGTCGCCGGTGCGGCGCACGACGTAGCGGTAGAGCGCCTCGGAGTGGGCGTCGTGCACCGCTACGAGGAGCTCGTCCTCCGCGCCCATGTCA
Organism: Nocardioides sp. NPDC057772; assembly: GCF_042798075.1. NCBI lineage: Bacteria > Bacillati > Actinomycetota > Actinomycetes > Propionibacteriales > Nocardioidaceae > Nocardioides > Nocardioides sp. NPDC057772. Next base: position 10,700 of record NZ_JBHVKN010000116.1, on the reverse strand, counting down.
CCTCCCCGCACCGATCCAGCATCCCAGAGCCCGGGTCAGCCCTTGACCAGCTCGAGCGAGAACTCGACGCTGCCGGTGTCCTCGACGCTCACGAAGCCCAGGTCGGGAGCCTCGACACCGAAGTCCTCGAAGGTGATCGGAACGCTGCCGACGACCTGGAGAGCGCTGGCGCCGTCGCCGCCGACCTCGGCGTCGACGGTCACCGACCTGGTCTCGCCGTGCACGGTCAGGTCGCCGACCAGCTCGACCTCGGTCGCGCCTTCCGTGAGGGCTGCCGGCTCGGTCAGGACGAAGGTGGCGGTCGGGAACCTCTCGGCCTCGATCGCGCTGCCGCGGAAGTAGTCGTCGCGGCGGTCGGAGTCGGTCGCGATCGTGGCCACCTTCACCTCGATGCTCGCCTCGGTGACCTCGTCCTCGGCGATGGTGACCTGGCCGGTCACGTCCTCGGTGCGGCCGGTGACGGTGACGTCCTCGCCCTGGAGCACCTCGTCGACCCGGTAGCCGGCGTAGGAGCCGTCCGAAACGGTCCAGGTGCCAGCACTGTCCGCGCCGTCAGCGGGCGCCGCCGATGCGCTGAGGCTGGGCTCGGCCTCGGCATCGTCTGCAGCCTGGTCCGCGTACCAGCCGGGTCCGAAGATCGCCGCGACGCCTCCGACCACGACCACCGCCGCACCGATCCCGACTGCCGCTTTCGTACGTGTCCGCACGCCGTTTCCTCTCGCCTGGAGACCGACCCGATGCCGGCCTTCACCCCTACTACGGAGCGCTGTCGCGAACGGTTCAAACGAGTCTCCGTGACGGGTGACACAATCGGCAGGCGCCCCCGATCGAACCCAAGGAGACCCCCATGCCCCAGACCCCGCTCGAGCTCTTCGGCACCGAGACCCTCATCGGAGATGAGGACCGCGCGATCCGAGACACGGTGCGGTCCTTCGCGGAGAAGGAGATCAAGCCTCACCTGGCCGGCTGGTTCGAGGCCGGCGACGTCCCGGTCCGCGAGCTCGCCCCCGAGCTCGGCAAGCTGGGCGTCCTCGGGATGCACCTGGAGGGCTACGGCTGCGCGGGCACCAGTGCCACCGCGTACGGGCTGGCCTGCCTCGAGCTCGAGGCCGCCGACTCCGGGATCCGCTCGCTGGTCTCGGTGCAGGGTTCGCTGGCGATGTTCGCGATCTGGAAGTGGGGGAGCGAGGAGCAGAAGCAGGAGTGGCTGCCGCGGATGGCGGCCGGCGAGGCGATCGGCTGCTTCGGGCTCACCGAGCCGGACTTCGGCTCCAACCCCGGCGGCATGCGCACGCGTGCCCGGCGCGACGGCGACGACTGGGTGCTCACCGGCACCAAGATGTGGATCACCAACGCTCCGGTCGCCGACGTCGCGGTCGTGTGGGCGCAGACCGACGAAGGAGACAACGGCAAGGGCATCCGCGGTTTCGTCGTCCCCACCGACACCCCGGGCTTCTCGGCGCCGGTGATCAAGCAGAAGCTGTCGCTGCGTGCCTCCGTCACCGGCGAGATCGTCCTGGACTCGGTCCGACTGCCGGCCTCGGCCGCGTTTCCCGAGGTCAGGGGCTTGAAGGGTCCGCTGTCCTGCCTCAACGAGGCCCGCTTCGGGATCGTCTTCGGCGCCGTCGGCGCGGCCCGTGACTGCCTGGAGTCGGCGATCGCGTACGCCGCCTCCCGGGAGATCTACGACAAGCCGCTCGCCGGCTACCAGATCACCCAGACCAAGCTCGCCGACATGACCCTCGAGCTCGGCAAGTCGATGCTCCTGGCGCTGCACCTGGGGCGCCTGAAGGACGAGGGCACCCTCCGCTCGGAGCAGATCTCGCTGGGCAAGCTCAACAACGTCCGTGAGGCCATCGCCATCGCCCGCGAGTGCCGCACCATCCTCGCGGCCAACGGCGTCACGCTCGAATACCCGGTCCTGCGCCACGCCAACAACCTGGAGTCGGTCCTGACGTACGAAGGCACCAGCGAGGTCCACCAGCTGATCATCGGTCAGGCGCTGACAGGGGAGTCCGCCTTCCGCTGACCTGGATCGGTTCGAGCACCGCCCGGGGCGGAAGCGGGGCTCGAGCTGCTCGTGGACCGCCTCGCCGTGTGCTGAGGCGCGAACCCGTCAGTAGCGCGGCACCAGGAAGGACGCGCGCCAGAGCTTGCGGTCCTTCTCCGAGACCATCCCGTGCTCGGTGAGGTAGGGCATCATCTTCTCGCCCATCCAGGCCAGGGTGGCGCGGTAGTGCTCGTTGCCGAGCGCCTCGCGGCGGGCGGCCATCGGGTCGAGGCCGACGGCGGCGTAGCAGTCCGGATGCACCAGCGAGCGAGCCATCACGTAGGCCGAGCGGGCGGTGAGGTTCTGGTGGAGTCGGAGCTGCGTACGCCCGATCTTCTGTGACATCGCCGCGGCCAGCTCCTCGCGGGCGAACGTGACGTGGCGGGCCTCCTCGGTGACGTGGATGCGGGAGGCCATCCGGGTCAGCGGCTGGCACCGCTCGTCCTTCATCAGCTCGCGCTGCCACCGGTCGAGCGGCTCCTCGCCGACGAGGGTGGCGGAGAAGACGCTGGGCCCGTGCAGCAGGGGAGCGAACCTGCCGATGCGCAGGACTGCAGGCCGGGGACCGTACGCCGGCGCGCCCATCGCCGCGATCGCCCGCCCGAACATCACCGAGTGGCGGGTCTCGTCGCCGATCTCGGTCAGTGCGTACTGCGTCCGCGCGGTGCGCGGGTCCGCCCCGTAGACCTCGCGGAGCAGCAGCTGCATCAGCAGCACCTCGAACCACAGCCCGACGCTCATGATGCTGGCCACCTCGTGCTTGGAGAGCTCGATCTGCTGCTCCTGGCTGAGCCGCTCCCACATCGGGGTGCCGTAGAGGGAGACGCGCTCGGGCTGCATCCACCACAGCCCCTCGACGGGCGCGGCGTCCCAGTCGAGGTCGACCTCCGGGTCGTAGGACTGTCGCGCGGTCGAGCGCAGGAGCCGGTCGGAGGTCGGGTCGGTGATCGTCATTCTTCTCCCCATCGAGTGCGAGTAAGTGTTACCGCGAGTTACGGGTAGTTGCTAGAGTGCAGGACATGACACGGAAGGTCAAGGACGACGGCCGCTCGTCGCGGTGGGACGCTCACCGCGAGGCGAGGCGGGCGGAGCTGGTGGCGGCGGCCGTACGCGCCGTCGACTCCGCCGGCGCCGAGGTCTCGATCGCCGACATGGCCGCGGAGGCGGGGGTCAGCAAGCCGGTGCTCTATCGCTACTTCGCCGACAAGGCGGAGCTGCACGGCGCGGTGGGGATGTGGGCTGCACGGCAGATCCTCGATGCGGTGGTGGACGCCGTGCTCGCGCCCGCGCCGACCCGCGAGCGGGTGACCGCCGGGGTCGCGGCGTACGTCGAGACCATCGCCGAGCACCCCAACGTCTACCTCCTCCTGGTGCGCCAGCACTCCGGAGGCGCCGACCCGCTCGCCGATGGGAAGCAGCTCATCGCGGCGACTTTCGCGCGCCTGCTGGGCGACACCTTCGGCCGCCTCGGCGTCGATGCGGCCGGGGCCGAGCCCTGGGCGCACAGCCTGGTCGGGATCGGTGAGTCCGCCGGTCAGTGGTGGCTCGACCGGCGCACCATGTCGCGCGCCGCGTTCACCCGCTACCTCAGCGAGTTCGTCTGGCACGCGCTGGAGGGCACCACTGCCGAGTACGGGGTCGACCTGAGCACCCTCGACCGCCCCGAGATCGTCACCCCACTGCGAAGGAGCCCCTCATGAGCGAGCACGAGCCCCAGCACCTCTACGACGGTCCCGCGCGCCTGGAGTCCGAGCACGGCGCCTGGGAGGTCGACGTCGCGCTGCGCGGGGTCTTCCAGCCGATCGACGGCCACTTCCACTGGTACGGCCGGGTGGGTGCGGCCCTCGACGGCGTACGCAACGGCCAGACGGTCACGGTCCGCACCGCTCACGGCGAGGCCGAGGGGCGGCTCTCCGACCTCGATCCGTGGGGCCGTTTCCGGGTCTCCGGAACGGGAAGACCTCCGTTCTGAGCTCAGCGCACGAGCATGAGCGTCGCGGCGCCGATCCCGACGACGACGATCAGCGAGCGTAGGACCGTGGCCGGCAGCCGCCGACCGATGTGCGCCCCGACGTACCCGCCCACGACCGAGCCGCCGGCGAGCAGTCCGACGGCCAGCCAGTCGAGATCGGCGATCGCCAGGAAGATCACCGTCGCGACGACGTTCGCGGCCATCACCGCGAAGGTCTTGAGGGCGTTGACGGTGCGGAACTCCAGATCGGTCCCGAGCCCGAGCACTGCCATCATCATCACCCCGGACCCGGCGCCGAAGTAGCCGCCGTAGACCCCGGTCAGGGTCGCGAAGACCGTGGTCAGCCCGGAGATCCGCTCCCGCGGCTCGTCGTGGTTGGCGTGCTGGCGCAGGAACCGGCTCAACCGCGGCTGCACCCCGACGAGCACGCAGGTGCCGAGGATCAGCCACGGCACGACCGCCTCGAAGACCGAGCCCGGCAGCCAGAGCAGCAGCAGTGACCCGGCGATGCCGCCGCCGCCCGCGGTGATCAGCACCGCAGCGGTCACGCGCGGATGCTCGGCGAGCTCGCGGCGGTAGCCAAAGGAGCCGCTGAGCCCGGCAGGCGTCATCCCGACCGTGTTGGACGTGTTGGCCATCACCGGCGGCAGGCCGACCGCGACCAGGACGGGAAAGCTGAGCAGCGAGGCGACGCCCACGGTGGAGGTGAGGATGCCCGCTCCCAGGCCCGCGGCGAGCACCGCGAGCTGATCGAGCCAGGTCATCAGTCGCGGAGCAGTGCGACGTCGCTGACCAGCATGACGTGTCCGTGCATCGCGGCCGCGGCGGCCTGCGGGTCGCCCGCGGCGATCGCGTCGGCGATCTTCTGGTGGCCGGCGAGCGAGGTCCGCGGCCGGTCGGGTTGCGACAGCGACTCGATCCGGGTCTCCCGGATCAGCTCGCTGATCTCCGACATCATCTGCGCGAGCAGAGGGGAGTGGGCGGCCTCGGTGACCGCGTGATGGAAGAGCTCGTCGCCCTGGACGCCGCGCCCGCCACCCTCGATGTCGCGCTCCATCGACGTCAGGGCGGCCTGGATGCGGTCCAGGTCCTCCTGCGTACGCCGTTGTGCCGCGAGAGCGGCGATCTTGGTCTCGAGGGCGTCGCGGGCCTCGATGACATCCGGGATCCGCTCCGCGTGCGCCCGGATCGCATCGGTGATGCGCTCGACCCTCGGCTTGTCGGTCAGCACCGTCCCGTCGCCGTGGCGCACCGCGACGACGCCGATCACCTCGAGCGCGACGAGCGCCTGGCTGAGGGTCGCCCGGCTCACTCCGAGGCTGGTGGCGAGCTGTCTCTCCGGCGGCAGCCGGTCGCCGGCTTTCAGGTCGTTCTCCGAGATCCAAGCCGTGATCTGCTCCGCGACCTGCTCGTACAGACGGGTTCGCTGCAGGGGTCGCGGAAAGCGCGAGGACTCACTCATGGCTACAGGGTATTGACGTTCTCCTGATTGTCCTATTGGCTAGGCCACTGAGCCGCCGTGATCCGGGTCACAAACCATGCGGTGTCATCTGGGGGCCAACAGAAGGGAAGTCCGATGGGACCGGAATGGGTGGCGATCATCGCGCTGGTCGCCTTGTTCGTGGCCGGCACGTTGCTGCCGATCAACATGGGAGCTCTGGCGTACGTCGCGGCCTGGCTGGTCGGGATGTTCGCGCTGGACCTCGACGAGAAGGAGATCCTGGCCGGCGTCAGCGCCGACCTGATCCTGACGCTGATAGGTGTCACCTATCTGTTCGCGATCGCGAGGAACAACGGCACCGTCGACCTGATCGTCAGCAGTGCCGTACGCGCGGTCGGCGGTCGGGTGGCCCTCATCCCGTGGGTGATGTTCGGGGTCACCGCCCTGCTGACCGCGATGGGCGCCGCCAGCCCGGCCGCCTGCGCGATCATCGGACCGGTGGCACTCGGCTTCGCGGGCCGCTACAAGATCAACCCGCTGATGATGGGCATGTTCGTCGTGCACGGCGCCCAGGGTGGCGGGTTCTCGCCGATCAGCATCTACGGCACGATCACCAACTCGGTCATGGTCGACAACGGCCTGCCCGCCAGCGAGATGACGGTCTTCCTGACCAGCCTGGCGGTCAACCTGATGATGGCGACGATCCTCTTCTTCGCCCTCGGCGGACGGTCCCTGATGTCCATGCGTCTCGACCCCGACGAGGCGGCCAGCGCCGCTGCCGGCGTACCCGGTGAGCTGAACGAGGGCGGCGTGACCGTCCCCGCCCGCGGCTACGGCACCGTCGCTCCGACCGGCACCAAGCCCGGCATCCGCACCGAGCAGGTGCTGACCCTGGCCGCGTTCGTCATCGTCGCCGCCATCGCCCTGTTCTTCGACAAGAACATCGGCTTCGCCTCGATCACCGCGGCGACCGTCCTCGCGGCGCTCTCGCCGAGCCAGCACAAGGACGCCATCCGCCAGATCGCCTGGCCGACCGTCCTCCTGGTCGCCGGCGTCTCGACGTACGCCACGATCCTCAGCACCGCCGGATCGCCGGAGTTCGTGGGAGGCTGGGCAGCCGGACTGGGCGTCGCTGCGATCGGCGCGCTCATCCTCTGCTATGTCGGCGCCGTGGTCTCCGCGTTCGCCTCCTCGACCGCACTGCTGCCGATCATCATCCCGATCGCGGTGCCGCTGATCGCCGAGGGCGGGATCTCGGCAGCCATGTTCGTGGCCGCGCTGGCGATCTCCTCGACCATCGTCGACGTGAGCCCGTTCTCCACCAACGGCGCGCTGATGCTGGCCAACCGGCCCGAGACCATCACCGAGGAGCGCTACTACAAGCAGATCCTCGGCTACAGCGTCATCGTGGTGCTCGTCGGTCCGCTCCTCGTCTGGGCCACCATGGTCCTCCCGGGATGGTGACGCGCATGCGTGGACCGCTCGACGACGTCGTCGTCCTCGACCTCTCCCGTGCTCTGGCCGGGCCGCACGCCGCGATGATGATGGGCGACCTCGGCGCCCGCGTGATCAAGGTGGAAGCGCCCGGACACGGCGACGACACGCGTGGCTGGGGCCCTCCGTTCGTGGGGGAGGAGGGGCAGCGGGAGGCGACGTACTTCCTCTCGGCCAACCGCAACAAGGAGTCGATCACCCTCGACCTCAAGGACGCCGACGACAAGGACGTGCTGTTGCGCCTGGTCGACCGGGCCGATGTGCTCATCGAGAACTTCCGCACCGGCGTCCTGGACCGGCTCGGGCTCGGCATCGAGATGCTCCAGGCCCGCAACCCACGGCTCGTGGTGCTCTCGATCACCGGGTTCGGTCACGACGGACCCGAGGGCGGGCGGTCCGGCTACGACCAGATCGCGCAGGGCGAGGCCGGACTGATGTCGCTCACCGGCTCGGGCCCCGACGACCCTCAGCGGGTCGGCACCCCGATCGCCGACCTGCTGGCCGGGATGTACGGCGCTTACGGTGCGCTCGCTGCTCTCCACGAGCGGGACCGCACCGGCCGTGGCACCGTCGTCCGCACCTCGCTGCTCTCCGCGGTCGTCGGCGTCCACGGGTTCCAGGGCACCCGCTGGACCGTCGCCGGTGAGGTCGGCCGTGCGCAGGGCAACCATCACCCGAGCATCTCTCCGTACGGGCTGTTCCGCTGTGCCGACGGCACCGTGCAGATCGCGGTCGGGAGCGAAGGTCTGTGGCGGCGGTTCTGCACCGCCTTCGACCTCTCGCCCGACCTGGAGGGGATGGCCACCAACCCCGAGCGCGCCGCCAACCGGGAGAAGGTCGTCGAGCTGGTCGAGGCGCTGTTCGCGCCCTGGCCTGCCGAGGAGCTGCTCGCCAAGCTCGCCGAGGCCGGCGTCCCGGCCGGCAAGGTGCGCTCGCTCGACGAGGTCTACGCCTGGGAGCAGACCGCCAGCCAGGGCCTGCTGATCGACGTCGACCACGCGACGCTCGGCCAGCTCACCCTGCCCGGACCGCCGCTGCGGTTCTTCGACGAGGGAGCCGAGGTGACTCCCACCGGCCACGCTGCGCCACCGACCCTCGACCAGCACGGCCCGCAGCTGCGTACGTGGGTGGTCGACCAGCCCTGAAAATGAGGAGGGGGAGGGGCACCTGACTGGGATACTCCCGGATCATGGACGACTCTCGGAGTGACGGCGCCCCTCTCCGGCTGGGCAGCGCCCAGGGTCGCTGGGTGCTGGCGACGACCGTGCTGGGCTCCGGTCTGGCGATGCTGGACTCGACCGTCGTCAACGTCGCCCTCGGCAGGATCGGGGAGGACCTCGACGCAGGCTTCTCGGGTCTGCAGTGGACGGTCAACGCCTACACGCTGAGCCTCGCGGCGCTGATCCTCCTCGGTGGCTCGCTCGGCGACCGCTTCGGGCGGCGCCGGGTGTTCCTGATCGGCGTGGTGTGGTTCGCCGTCGCATCGCTGCTGTGCGGGCTGGCGCCCTCGATCGATCTGCTCATCGCGGCGCGCGGGTTGCAGGGTGTCGGCGGAGCACTCCTGACGCCGGGGAGCCTGGCGATCATCGCCGCGTCGTTCCACGCCGAGGACCGGTCGGCCGCCGTGGGCGCCTGGTCGGGGCTCAGCGGCATCGCGGCCGCGATCGGGCCGCTCGTCGGGGGCTGGTTGGTCGGGATCGACTGGCGGCTGGTCTTCCTCGTCAACGTGCCCGTCGCGGTGCTCATCGTCACCGTCGCCGTGCGCTACGTCCCGGAGAGCCGCGACCCCGACGCCGGCGGCCGGCTCGACCTGACCGGCACCGTGCTCGCCGCCGCCGGGCTCGGGGCGCTGACCTTCGGGCTCACCAGGGCGGGCGAGGTCGGCTTCGGCGCGACCGTGGTGACGACCGTCGTCGCCGGAGCCGCTTGCCTGGTCGCGTTCGTGGTCGTCGAGGCCCGCTCGACGCATCCGCTGGTGCCGCTCGAGCTGTTCCGCAACGCCCAGTTCAGCGCGGCCAATGCCGTCACCCTGCTCGTGTACGCAGCGCTCGGGGTGATCTTCGTGCTGCTCGTCCTCCAGCTCCAGGTCGTCAGCGGCTGGTCGCCCCTCGCCGCGGGATCGGCGCTGCTGCCCGTGACGGTGGTGATGCTGCTCTTCTCGTCGCGCGCGGGCGCGCTGGCGCAGCGCATCGGGCCGCGCCTGCCGATGACGCTGGGGCCGCTGCTCGCGGCGGGCGGAGTCCTCTGGATGGGAAGGATCGGTGCCGGCGCGTCCTACGTCCTCGACGTGCTCGCCCCCGTCCTCCTTTTCGCCGCCGGGCTCACCCTGCTGGTGGCGCCGTTGACCGCCACCGTGCTCGATGCCGCCGACGACCGGCACGCCGGCATCGCCTCGGGCGTCAACAACGCCGTGGCCAGGACCGCCGGGCTGCTGGCCGTGGCCGTGGTCCCGGCGGCGGTCGGGATCGCCGGCGACGACTACACGAACACGAGCGCCTTCGACGACGGCTACGGGATGGCGATGCTCCTCAACGCCGGCCTGCTGGTGCTCGGCGCCGCGCTCGCGGTCGCCTTCGTACGCCGCCCGCTCGCCGCCGAACCCGAGCCCGACGATCACCGGGTGCACATCGAGACGTGCGCCCACTGCGGTGTCACCGGCACGCAGCTCCACCCCGCGGACCACGACCACTGAGACGCACCGGTGATCGTCCCGGCCGCGAGCATGACCTGGCCGGCATCCGGTTACCGGGGCTCCCGTGGATTCTCCGTGGTGGCGTGAGGCTGTGACGTACCAGATCTACCCGCGTTCGTTCGCCGATGCGGACGGCGACGGCACGGGAGACCTTGCCGGGATCACCTCGCGGCTGGACCATCTGGCCGATCTCGGTGTCGACGCGATCTGGCTCTCGCCGTTCTACCCGTCACCCCAGATCGACTACGGCTACGACGTCGTCGACGCCCGCGGCGTGGACCCGCTCTTCGGGACGCTCTCCGACGCCGAGGACCTGCTCACGAAGGCGCACGAGGTCGGCCTGAAGGTGATCATCGACCTGATCCCCAACCACACCTCGGCGGATCACCCGTGGTTCGCCGAGGCGCTCTCCGCCGGTCCCGGGTCGCCCGAGCGCGACCGCTACATCTTCCGCGACGGTCGTGGTGAGGACGGCGAGGAGCCACCGACGAACTGGCAGTCCGTCTTCGGGGGTTCGGCGTGGACCCGGGTCGAGGACGGGCAGTGGTACCTCCACATGTTCGCGGAGGAGGAGCCCGACCTCAACTGGCGCCATCCTGAGGTGGCCGAGGAGTTCCGCTCCGTGCTGAGGTGGTGGCTGGACCGGGGCGTCGACGGGTTTCGCGTCGACGTCGCCCACGGCCTGATGAAAGCGCTGCGCGACCAGAAGGTCCCGGAGGGGCGCTCGCCGAACTCCGACCCGGCGGTGATGTACGACACCGGGATCGAGGACGACCCGATGTGGGACCACCCCGACGTCCACGGCGTCTATCGCGACTGGCACGACGTCATCTCCTCCTACCCCGGCGAGCGGATGCTGATCGCCGAGGCGTGGACCCAGGGTCCGGCGGACCTACGGGGCTACCTGCGCACCGACGAGTTCGAGCAGGCGTTCAACTTCCAGTGGCTGCAGGCGCACTGGTCGGCGCGCGAGTTCACCGAGGCGATCGTGTCCACGCTGGAGGCGTTGAGTCCATCGCGTGCCTGGCCGACGTGGGTGCTCTCCAACCTG
>NZ_JBHVKN010000115.1:0-16069 GCF_042798075.1 Nocardioides sp. NPDC057772 | reverse complement strand
GGCGCGCGGAGCCGGCTGGTCCGGGCCGATCACGATCGTCGGCGACGAGCCGCACCCGCCCTACGACCGGCCGCCGCTGTCCAAGGCGGCGCTCACCGGCGAGGAGCAGCCCGACGTGCCGGTGCTGCGGTCGAGCGAGGTGCTCGAGGAGCTGCGGGTCCAGCATCTCGCCGGGGTGCGGGTCCACGGCCTCGACACCGAGCGCCGCACCGTGGCCACCAGCGCCGGGGAGCTCGGCTACGACGCGCTCGTGATCGCCACCGGCAGCACCGCCAGGACCCTGCCCGGACTGACCGGGCTCCCCGGGGTGCACGTGCTCCGCCGCTACGACGACGCGCTCGCCGTACGCGACTCCCTGGCCCGCTCGCGAAGGGTGGTGATCCTCGGGGCCGGGTTCATCGGCTCCGAGATCGCCTCTGCGGCCCGCGCCCGCGGCATCGAGGTCACCGTGGTCGAAGCGAGCGGTCGGCCGCTGGAGCGTGCGGTCGGTCCGCGCGCCGCCGGGCGGTTGATGGAGCTGCATGCCGAGGCCGGCGTCCGGCTGCTCACCAGGACCACCGTCTCCGGCGTACGCAGCCTTCGACAGGCTCAGGACACCGCGTCGGACCGTGGCGTCGACGCGGTCGAGCTGAGCACCGGTGAGACCCTGACGGCCGACACCGTCGTCCTGGGCATCGGCGCCCACCCGGCGACGGCATGGCTCGCCGGCAGCAACGTCGCCCTGGACGTACGCACCGGAGGGGTCCTCTGCAACCGCAGGCTGGCCACCAGCGCTCCCGACGTCTGGGCCGCGGGAGACGTGGCCTGCGTCGACGGCGAGCGAAGCGAGCACTGGACCGCCGCCGGTGAGCAGGGCCGGGTCGCCGGAGCCAACGCCGCCGGGTCCGGCGAGGCCTTCGCCTCCGTCCCGTTCGCCTGGTCGACCTGGCACGGGCACCGGATCCAGGTCGTCGGCGACACGACGGCAGCCGACGAGGAGGAGCGCGAGCCCGGGTTCATCGTCTACCTGCGCGACGGACACGAGGTAGGGGCCGTCGGCATCGACAGCCCCGGCCCGGTCGCCCGAATCCGCCGTGCTCTCGCCGCACAGGCCCCGGACGTACGGCCTCAGACGGCCGTGGCCGGAGGGGTGGTGCCGGCTCGCGAGTAGCTGGTCGGCACCACGGCGACCACGCCGTGTGCGTGGTCCAGCAGATGGCCGGCCGTCCCTCCGGTGCCGGCGACCACGACCATGTGCATGGTTCGGGTCTGCTCGGCGAGCGCGTGAGCGAGGCTTCCGGACTGGATCCGCAGGCGCGGGTGAAGGTCCGGATAGCGTTCGCGCAGCCCGGCGACGCACTCCGCTACCAGGACCCGGTCGTCGTCGGTGCCGTTCGGGCCGCCGGCGTGGTAGCAGTACAGCACCGTCACCGGCAGGTTGCGCTGCGCGGCCTGGTCGAAGGCGAACTCGAGGGCGGGGATCGAGTCAGACGTCCCGTCGATGCCGACGAGCACACCGCGGCCAACTCCCCCGTCACCGGGGCGCAGCACGACCACGGGACAGCGCGCGTCCTTGACCGTGGACCTGCTGACCGAGCCGAGGATCCGGCTGCTGATCGGACCTCTGCCCCGTGAGCCGAGCACCAGCAAGGACGCGTGGGCGGAGGCGGCGTCCAGTTCATGCGCCACGGGCCCGGCCTCCAGCTCCACGCTCACCTCCGGACGTCGGCGTCCGGCGAACGCGGGGGCCCTGGAGAGTTCGTCGAGGCGGCGGTCGGCATAGCGGCTGGCGCGGGCCAGCACGGTCGCTCCGTAGTCCTGTTCCGGCTCCGAGGGCGCGCCTGCACGGAACCCGGGCGGGGTGTCGAGGGTCGAGGCGGAGACCACGTGAAACAGGCACAGGTCGCGCCCGTCCCGGAAAGCCTGCTCGGCCGCCCAGGACACGCTCTCGGTGGCCTCCGGCCAGTTTTCGACGCCGACCAGCACGGCGCCCTCAGGGATCGTTGCGTACGTCATCTCGACTCCTTCGGCTCTACGCGTCTGCCGCGTACGGCTCAGGTCGGCACCACGCGGCGGCCGGTGATCTCGGCCGGCGTGATGCACACGAACAGGGTCCGTCGGCCGTTGGCCCATGGCTCCGGCTCGAGGTCGTGCGCCCTCAGCCAGACGCCGTCGACGAACTCCGCGGTCCCGCGAACCAGCACGCTCCAGCCCGAGGACGTATAGGTGTCGAACTCGTCGATCTGGTATGACACCTGTCCGGAGCCCACATGGTTCGAGACAGCGGTCCGCGGGGCGGTGCGGAACACGATCCGGTCACCCACCAAGACGTGGTTGACCGGCAGGACCAGCGGTCCGTCCGGGTCGCCGAACGCGACCCGGCCGACCTCGGTGCGGTCCAGCAGCTCAAGACATTCGGCCCGGCCCATCTCGGTCAGGTGACCGGGGAACCAGCGTGCTGCGAGATACATCGTCTTCTCCTTCATGACCGTCGTCCGGCACCGGCCGGCTCGTCATCCGCCGTGAGCTCGCCCGTGGTCCCGGCGTCCCCCTCGAACGCCGGGGCCACGTAGGGGTCGATCTCGACCGGGCAGCTGCTCTCACGAAGCACCGCCCGAGCGGTCCCGCCCAGGTGCCCGAACCCGAGGAAGTGACGGGAACGGCCCAGGATCAGCAGCTCGGCCCGGCGGGACGCCTGCACCAGCGCATAGGCGGTCTGGGCGTGCACCACCTCGACGCGTACGTCGACGGCTGCCGCCTCCGGACCGCACTCGGCACGGGCCGCCTCGAGGGCTGCCCCGACCTCCTGCTCGGCCCGGGCCGTCCAGGCCTTCTCCTCGCTGCCGACGGTGAGGTAGTCCTGGTACGCCCCGAACGTGTGCCAGGCGTGCAGGAGCCGTAGCGCGGCGCCGTGTGCGGCCGCGACCTCCAGCCCGCGGCGTACGAGGGCGACGGACGTCGCCGCGTCATGGACGCCGACGACGATCTCGCGGGGCGACCCGTTCCGCGGCCAGGCCGACGGGACGACGACCACCGGCACCGGCGAGTGGGCCGCGACCGGCCCGATGATCGATGAGGTGATGATCCGGTCGAACCGGGTGCGCGGCTGGTCACCGAGCACCAGAAGTCGCGCCCGGGCCGCCTCCTGGGCCAACACCGACGCCGGGCTCCCGAGCAGCAGGTACGTGCTCACGACCGCACCGCTGCTGGCAACCGCCTCCTCCGCTTCGGCCAGGATCGCTCGACCGAGCTTTCCCATCCTCGAGTCGGGGTCGGTGTGGGCCGGCGGCCAGGTCGGCAGCGGTGGCGCGTACGGGTCCACCACGTAGACCAGGTGCAGCGCGGAGTTGGACCGGACCGCCTCCGCGGCGGCGTAGCGGGCGGCAGCGATTCCGGCCTCGGTGCCGTCGACTCCAGCGAGGACGAGGTTCCTGGTCTCCTTGATTACTTCAGCCATGGTTCCAGCGTCGCTCCGCGAGGCCGTCCCTCGACAGGGACCCTCGACCTCAGCGAAAGGCCTTTGGTCGCTCATCACGACTCCTCCTCGGCCGCGAGGACCGTCTGTGTCACGGCGACCACGGAGTCCGGGGTGACGCTGACCGAGTCGATCCCGAGCCCGACCAGGACACGGACGACCTCCGGATGGTCGGAGGGCGCCTGGCCGCAGATGCCGGAGTGAATGCCGTTGCGCCGGCAGCCCTCGACGGCGAGGGCGATCATCCGTTGCACCGCCGGGTCGCGCTCGTCGTAGTCGAAGGCGACCAGCTCGCTGTCGCGGTCGACGCCGAGGGTGAGCTGGGTCAGGTCGTTGCTGCCGATGGAGAACCCGTCGAACCGCTCGGCGAACTCGTCGACCAGGATGACGTTCGCGGGGATCTCACACATCGCAAAGACCTTCAGGCCGTGCTCGCCGCGCCGCAGACCGAGCTCGGCCATCCGCGCGAGCACGCGATCGGCCTCGTCGAGGCGGCGCACGAACGGCACCATCACGACGACGTTGCCCAGACCCATCCCCTCCCGGACCCGGCGCAGCGCGGCGCACTCGAGGGCGAATCCCTCGGTGTAGGCCGGGTGCGCGTAGCGGGCGGCACCGCGGAAGCCGAGCATGGGGTTGGCCTCGTCGGGCTCGAAGGCCGATCCGCCGAGGAGGGTGGCGTACTCGTTGGTCTTGAAGTCGGAGAGCCGCACGACGACGGGCTTGGGATAGAAGGCGGCGGCGATCGTGCCGATGCCCTCGGCCAGCCGCTCGACGACGTACGCCGCACCGTCCTCCCCGACGAGGCGCTCGACCTCCGCGCGCTGCCCGGCATCGGCGATGCGCTCCGGGTGGAGAGCGGCGAGCGGGTGCACGCGCACGTGCTCGGCGAGGATGAACTCCATCCGCGCCAGGCCGACCCCGTCGTTGGGCAGGAAGGACGACTCGAACGCGATTCCGGGGTTGCCGAGGTTGAGCATGACCTGCGTCCGCGGACGCGCCGTCAGCACGGTGTCGACGTCGTTCGCGTGGAAGTCGGCCAAGCCGCGATAGACATGGCCCTCGTCGCCCTCGGCGCAGGAGACGGTGACCTCCTCGCCCTCGATGATGGTGCTGGTCGCGTCGCCGGTGCCGACCACGGCCGGGATACCGAGCTCGCGGGCGACGATGGCGGCGTGACAGGTGCGACCGCCGTGCTCGGTGACGACCGCGGAGGCGATCTTCATCAGCGGCTCCCAATCGGGGCTGGTGCTCGGTGCGACCAGCACGTCGCCGGAGGTGAAGCCGCCGTCGTCCTCGATCCCGCGGACGATCCGGGCACTGCCCGCCGCGACCCTCGCACCGACGGCTCGGCCGGTCGTGATCAGGTCGCCGTGCGCCTCGACCACGTATCGGGTGGTCGCGGTCGGCCGGCGCCGGGCAGCGACCGTCTCGGGGCGTGCCTGGACGACGTACAGCAGGCCGTCGGTGCCGTCCTTGGCCCACTCGATGTCCATGGGCTTGCCGTAGTGACGCTCGATCGTCATCGCCGCGCCGGCCAGCTCGAGCACCTCCTCGTCGGTGAGGCAGAAGCGGCCGCGGTCCTCCGGAGGCGTGAGCTCGTTTCGTACCGGACCCACCAGCGCCGTCTCCCCCAGCACCATCCGCACCGCCTTGCTTCCCAGGCGGCGGCTCAGCACGGCGCGGTGGCCGGCTGCGTACGTCGGCTTGTGCACGTAGAACTCGTCGGGCTCGACCAACCCCTGGACGACGTTCTCCCCGAGACCGTAGGAGCCGGTCACGAAGACGACGTCCCGGAACCCCGACTCGGTGTCGAGCGTGAACGAGACCCCGGAGCAGGCAATGTCAGAGCGCACCATCTTCATCACCCCGACCGACAGCGCCACCGACAGCTGGTCGTAACCATGCCGTGCGCGGTAGTCGACCGCCCGGTCGGTGAAGATCGAGGCGAAGCAGCGGTGCACGGCGTCGAGCAGTGCCTCCTCGCCCTGGATGTGCAGGAACGACTCGTGCTGTCCGGCGAAGCTCGCGTCCGGGAGGTCCTCGGCCGTGGCCGAAGACCTGACCGCGAGCGTCACATCATCGCCGTACTCGTCCCGAAGGGCCTGGTAGCCCGCCCGGATCTCGTCGGCCAGGTCCGGGGGCAGCTCCGCGGAGAGCAGCAGGCGGCGTGCCCGGCCGGCCCGCTCGGCGAGGTTCTCGCGATCGTCGACGTCGAGGTCGGCGAAGACCGTCGCGAGTGCCGAGTCGGTGCCCGAGGCACGCAGGAAGTGGCGATAGCCGTCGGCCGTGACGGCGAACCCGTCGGGCACGCGGATGTCGCGGTCGTGAAGGCGGCGATACATCTCACCGAGAGACGCGTTCTTGCCGCCGACGAGGGGGACATCGGCGATGCCGACCTCCCCGAACGTACGTGTGTAGCTCATGTTCAGACCTTCACTGTCCGGGGTTGGGATACGACTCACGGCTCGGCGCGGGTCACCGCAGCCACGGGTGGTGCATGACGACCGGCCTGCGGGCCCACTGCTTGCCGAAGCCCCAGGTGTCGCCGGCGTACGTCATCGCCAGCACGCCCACGGTGAGCGCACCGAGGAGGTGGTCGTCGATGATCGGGTGGTTCTCGAGCGGGAAGCTCGCGAACCACATCAGCACGTACATCGCCGCGCCGGCGACGGCTCCGATCCGCATACCGATGCCGAACGTCAGGGTGAGCCCCACGCCGAGCAGTCCGAGCATGAACAGCCCGTCGACCCACCACTGACCGGCCATGTCGTTCCACATGCCCTGGAGCCAGTTGTGCTCGGGCACGTTGGACAGGTAGCCATCGGTGGGGCTGCCGCCGTTGATCCAGGCCGCATCCTTGGCGAAGAAGTCGATGCCCGTGCGGGTTCCGGCCTCGTTGGTGATCGCACCGGTGTGGAAGCCCAGCGCGAGCAGCTTGTCGAAGAAGGCCCACAGGAACGTGAGCCCGAAGGCGATCCGCAGCGTCGCGAGCAGCCGCGCGGCGGGCAACGGGAAGTGCCCGGGCAGCGTCGTCGTGGCGCCGGGTGTGGAGATTGAGGTCATGATCCCTCCATCGGTCGCGCCGGCCCGTCGTGGCCGGACACCTTCAGCCAACCGCCGCCGACGCCCTCGCAGCGAGGGAACGGGGTCCGTGCGCGGCAGGCCCTTCGTCCCCGGGGCGACGGGACGGTCGACCGTGCGTCACGAGCCGGCCATCTCCGCCGGCCGCGACGCCGAGGCCTCGTCCGTCTCGACGATGTCGAAAACCGGAGGCAGCACCTCGACGGGACAGCGGCTCTCGCGCAGCAGCGCCCGGCCGGTGCTCCCCAGGCGACCGGCGGGGAACGCGTGCCGACGGCGGCCGATGACCAGCAGGTCGGACTCGGCCGCGGCGGCGGCGATCACCTGCGCCGGCTGACCCCGGCGCACCTCGACACGAGTCTCGACCAGCACCTCAGGCGCTGACCGGTGGTTTCGGGCCCGGTCGAGCGTCTGCTCGAGCTCCCTGCGGAGCGCGGCATCGCACTCGGCCAGCTCGCGTTGCGAGATGGCCGGGCTGTCGTACGGGACGGGCACCTGCCAGACATGGAGGACGACCAGCTCGGCGCCGCGGGCAGCGGCTTCGCTCATCGCCCGGGCGACCAGCCCGGCGGCGTCGTCGCAGTCCTTGACCGCGACGACGACACGGTCGGCTCCGGCGCCCGAGGGCCACCCCTCCGGGACGACGGCGACCGCGACGGGTGCGTGCCCGGCGACCCGGTTGACCACCGAGCCGGTGAAAATCCGCTCGACGACGGAGCGGTGCTGGCCGCCGAGCACGACGAGCCGCGTCGCCGCCGCCATCTGGACGAGCCCGTCGGCGGCGTCACCGCGCACCAGCGTCGAGGTGACGCGGTCGGCCGGCGCCAGGGTCATCGCCTCCTTCGCCGCCCTCTCCAGCAGGCCTGCCCCGATCTCACGGTCGTGGCTGATAGCTGTCTGCCCGACGTACGGGTCGATGACCCCGGGGACGGTCGGAGGCGGCACCAGGTGGACCAGCCACAGCTCGTCCCCCCTGCGCTCGGCCTCGGCAGCCGCGTATCTGAGCGCCGCCCGACCCCCTTCCCCGCCGTCGATGCCGACCAGGATCCGTGCTGTCTCGGACATGTCCACCCTCCTTCGGCACGGGCACCTCCGGCCCGGCCCGCTCCGACTCTCACGGGACAGGTGGGGCCGGCGACAGGGGCATCGGTGCCGACCTCCGGGACCTTGGCCCCAGCGCTCGCTCAGGACGCGCCTCCACGCTGTTGCGGCCGTACGCTCCGGAGATAGCGATCCGGCCAGCCTGCCGCGCGAGCCCCCGAGCGGAACCACGCCTCCAGGCCTGGTGCGTCACGGCGCCCGAGCTCGTCGAGGAGCACCTCTCTGATCTGCACGGCCCGTAGCTTCTCGGCCGAGTCGGCGGCCCGGTCGAGGGCGACATAGCTCGAGCGCCAGGCCATGCACAGATCGGAGTCGGTCACCTCGTCGGGGATCTCCAGGACCGCCTCGGCCGGGTCCACGATCCGTGGACGGATCACTGCGGCCGGTGCAACGTCGCCGGCCCGGGCACGCCGCCCGGCCCTCCGGGGCCTCACCGGCTGCTCCTCCCGGACGCGTCGGTCGAGCCATCCCGCCTCCCACGCCGCCGCCAGCCCCATCGCCGACACCAGCAGGGCGGTCACGACTCCGAGCGCCACGACGAGCCCTCCGGCGGCCAGCGGGACCGTTGGCCACGGCAGGCTCCTGAGGAGCACCACACGCCACTGGATCGGCTGCTTCTCGGGCCACTGACATACCCACAGCGCCACCGCGACCAGCCAGCCCGCCAGCCACCAGGCGACCGTCGCCACCACCGACCACGACATGAGCGCGACCAGACCACCGACGCCGACCATGCCGGCCACCACGCACCACACCCAACGCCTCATGAAAGCCAACTCTCCACACGGGCGAGTGGCCCGCGAAGGGGCGACGATCCTGTCGATGAAGGACCAAGGCCCCTGCTCGCTCAGCCGTTGGACACTCGCAGCGCCGGACAGCTGGGGCGCAGTGTCGAGGCATACAAGGCAGACATGATCCGCGGAGGTCACGATGATGTACTGGTACGGCTCGGGAATGGGCGGTTGGGGCTATGCCCTGATGACCGTCAGCATGGTTCTTTTCTGGGGACTGGTCATCACCGCAGCAGTTGTGCTCGGGCGCCGGTTCCTCCGCGAGGACCGGCCGCTGAGTGGTGGACCGAGCACGCCCGAGGACGTGCTCGCGATGCGTTTGGCGCGCGGTGAGATCGACGAGGACGAGTACGAGCGTCGGATGGCGACGCTGCGGGCCCGCGAGATCACCGGGCCCCGCTGACCGTCACAACGGAGGAGGACGAGATGAAGCAGGACCTGCGGCCGATCGACGACCTCATCACCCTGACGGGAAAGAGCGCCGTCGTCACCGGCGGCGCGATGGGGATCGGCCTCGGAATCGCCTACCGGCTCGCAGAGGCGGGTGCACGGGTGGCGGTGGCGGACATCGAGGAGGAGGCCGCCGCGTCAGCTGCGAACCAGCTGGTCGCCGACGGCTTCGAGGCGATGCCGGTGACCGTCGACGTCTCCGACGAGACGAGCGTCCGTCAGATGGTCGACACCGTGATCGACGCGTACGACGCGATCGACATCCTGGTCAACAACGCCGGGATCTATCCCAACATCCTGGTCATGAACATGACGGCCGACGACTTCCGACGGGTGCTCGACATCAACCTGAACGGCGTCTTCCTGTGCACGAAGCTGGTGGCCGAGCGGATGATCGAGCGCGGACAGGGTGGCCGGATCATCAACATCACCTCCATCGACGCGCTGCACCCGTCCTCCGCAGGCCTCGCGCACTACGACGCCTCGAAGCACGGTGAGTGGGGCTTCACGAAGAACGTCGCGCTCGAGCTCGCTCCCCACCGCATCTGGGTGAACGCGATCGCTCCCGGCGGCATCGTCACGCCCGGGGTCAGACATGCACAGGAAGGTGCGCAGCTGCCCAAGGGCGTCGACATGGCGGAGCTGATCGAGCGGTTCACCGCCCGGATCCCGATGGGCCGCTTCGGCGAGCCGGACGACATCGGACGCGCCGCTCTGTTCCTCGCCTCCGATCTGTCCTCCTACATGACCGGCACCCAGATCGTGGTCGACGGCGGCGTACTCCTCTCCTGAGCGCGCCGCGAGTCAGCCCGGGAGCGCCCGGGAGCGCCCGGCCAGTGGATCACAGTGCGCTGCCGGAGTCCCAAGTCGTCGCGCGATCTCGGCGGCCTCTGTCGTGAACCGCGTCACCGCGAGATGACACACGCAAGGGCTGCCGAGACTGCCCCTGCTCGCTGGAGCCGATTCCAGCCCGGGTCGCGGCTCATCGCAACCAACGTCGCGACTTCGGTCTCAAGAGCCGGCGCACCGTACGTTCATAGGCGTGCTCCTGAACGGCTGTTGCGGCATCGAGGTCGGACAGTGCGGCCGCGACCGAGAGATCCGGGTGCCGCTCGGCGAGCTGTAGCACCTCGATCCGGGTGACTACCGCGTCGTGATGGTCGCCGAGCACCTCTTGCATGTCGGCGAGAATCGCGGCGAACCGCTCGGCGCCCGCCCCGAACACCGGCACGACCGCCTCGACCGCCTCGACCGCCTCGACCGAGTATCGGATGCGTTTGGCAGCCTTTCGGACGTCGTGGAGCCGTAGCGCCCGGTCATGGGTTCCGGTGGTCCGACTCGCCCGGGCCACGGCCCGCTCCAGGTGCCGAACGTCCTTGACGAGCGCGGCCCGGAGCTGCTTGTGCGCGGGCTTCCCCGCACGCGACGACCAGGCAGGCGTCTCGATCAGGTCTCGCAGCGAGTCGATGAGTGAGAAGTAGCGGGGCGACGTCATCGCCTCTACCGCTGCCCGGTGCGCGGCACCGTGCTCGGCACTGATGTCCGCGCCGACGGTCGAGCCGCGGCTGTCCAGTACGACATCGAGACGATCGCGCAGCACCTCGAGGTCGCGGGGACGGCCGAGCTCGTCGACCAGCCACTTGACCTCGACCCGTAGCGGTGCGGTCCGCGCACGGTCGAACATGCCACGGTAGGTGCCCAGGACCGCACGGACCCGTCGGCCGGCCACACGCATCCTGTGGACCGCGTCGGGGACGTCGGCCCGGACCAGGGGGTCGAGCCTGACGAGTTCAGCCACCTGCGTCGCAAGGTACGGCGCCAGCGCCGCGCTCGCGGTCGTCTGCTTCGACTTCCGAGTGGCGACACCGGGAGCCGGGGGCGACGTGGCGGCAAGGATCCGGGCCAGCTTGGCCCGACGTGCGGATGGCCGGGCGCCTGCAGCCAGCAGGCGGCGCTCGAGCTCGTCGGCGAGCCCGTCGCGGTCCACGTCGAACTCCACCTCCCACTCGCGCCACCCCTCGGGCTCGCGCCGGTCGGCGCCGAGACGCCGACCGGTCACCCGGTCGTCGGACACCTCGGCGAGCAGGCGACCATCGGCTGCCCGGAGCAGCGTCGACGTACGTCGGGTGTCGACGGCCCCGACACCGACGAGCGGCCGGTCGCGCACCACACCGCGCAGGATCGCGGTCAGCTCCGGCGGTGGCTCCTCGCTCACGTCGCCGAGAAGCACCTGCAGCTCGTGCCGTTCCCCGTTGACCGGGAGCTCGAGATGCCAGCCCGCGTCCTCGCCACCGGTGCGGCGGCGCAGCGTGATCCCGGACCGGATCAGGTCGAGATCCTCGGTATCGTAGTACGTCGCCGACAACATGAAGGGCGCCCGCGGATCGACCCGGGCGGCATCGGGCAGACCGACCAGGTCGGGAAACGGGACGTGCTCGTCCACGTCGTACTTCCGCTCGATCTCGACCACCGTGGTCGCCATGGCTGCCTCTCGTTCTCCACTTCCTGATCTCAGAGGGCGGGTGCTTCCTCGGCCTTCTCGATCCGGCCGTCGTGCTCGAGGACGAGGTCGTCCACGGTGATGACGTCGGGAACGGGAGGGTGGATCTCGACCGGGCACCGGCTCTCGCGAAGCACTGCACGCCCGGTGTTGCCCAGGCGACCCAGCGGGAAGGAGTGACGACGTCGGCCGATGACCAGGAGATCGGCGTCTGCTGCCGCGTCCGCGATCATCCGAGCGGGCTGTCCGTGGCGGATGTCGATGCTCACGTTCACCCCGGACGTGTGCGGCGCCCGTCGGCGGGCACGGTCGAGTTCCTCGTCGAGGGCGCGTCGGGCGGCCTTCTCCCACCCCGTCACGTCCAGATGCGACAGCGTCAGGTCGTCATAGACCGTGTCCAGCTGCCAGGCGTGGAGCACGACCAGCTCCGCGTCGCGGTCCGCCGCGTGCCTGAGCGCCTGAGCGATCAGTCCTGCCGAGCTCTCGCAGTCCTTGACCGCGACCACGACCCGGCGAGCGGGATCCTCTGCCGACCAGTCGCTCGGGACCACGACGACCGGGACCGGTGCATGGCCCGCGACCCGGTGGGTGATCGAGCCCGTGACGATGTGCTCCAGACCGTGCTTGCGGTCGTCGCCGAGCACCACCAGGCGTGCCTTCGCGGCGGCGTGGACGAGTCCGGGGACGGTTCTGCCCTCCAGAAGGGTCCCGCTGACATGGTCGGCGCCCACGTAGGTGGCGGCCTCGTCCGCGGCCTTCCGCAACACCTGCATCCCGGAGTTGCGGCTGTCCTGCGAGAGCCACGGGTAGGGATGGATCACGTCAGCGGGCTCGCTCAGGCTCACGTGCATGAGCCAGAGGTCGGCGTCGTCGAGCCCGGCCTCGGCGGCGGCGTAGGCGATCGCTGCCCGTCCGCCCTCTCCCCCGTCGATCCCGACCAGGATCCGGTTGTTCTCGGACATGTCGTCTCCTCCTGGGCGCGGCACGTCCGGCCGCTCCCAGGATCCACTCTCATCCGCCGGGCCGTGAGAGGGCAGGGACGTCGGGGCTCCACCCCGAGGACCTTGGTCCGTGAGGTCACCGCTCGCGCCGGCGATACGCCTCCACGGCTGTGGGGAGGGTGGGGAAGAGACGCTCCTCGCCGATCCTGTCCAGGATCCCGGACGGAGCCAGCGAATCGCGCAGGTCCTGCTTGATGCGGGCGATCGCGAGGACGACGCCGCGCTCGGCGAGTGCCGCGCGCAGCGACTCGAGCGCGTCGACCGCGGTGATGTCCACCTCGACGTTGGCCTCGACGTTCAGCAGGAACCACTCCACCGGCCGCTCGGCGGCGTCGACCACCGCGAGCGCACGGGTGCGGAAGTCCTCCGCGTTGGCGAAGAAGAGGGGCGAGTCGTAGCGGTAGACGAGCAGTCCCGGCACCTCCTCGGCGTCGGGGTAGTCGTCGACGTCGTGCATGCCGGCGAGGCCGGGCACGAGCCCCAGCACCGCGTCGTGCGGATGCGCGACCCGGCGCAGCAGGTCGAGCACCGAGAGCCCGACCGCGATCAGCACGCCCCACATCACCCCAGCGGCGAGCACCGCAACCGTCGCGACCAGCGCCAGGACGAGCTCGCTGCGCCGGAACCGGGCGAACCGGCGCAGCTCGCCCACCTCGACGAGCTTGGTGGCGGCGTAGACGACGACGGCGCCGAGCGCGGCCTCGGGGAAGGCCTCGAGGACCGGCGCCAGGAACAGCACCGCCGCCACGGTCGTGGCAGCGGTGACGTACGAGGTCAGCTGGGTGCGTCCGCCGACGGCGTGACCGATAGCGGTCCGGCTGCCGCTGCTGCTCACCGGGAAGCCGTGCAGGAGCGCGGAGCCCACGTTGGCGCCACCCAGCGCCAGCAGCTCCCGGCGTGCGTCGACGCGTTCGTCGCGGCCCGCGAAGGCACGTCCGGTGAGGATGTTGTCGGTGTAGCCGACGAAGGCGACCCCGAGCGCCGGGGCGAGCATCGCGACGATGCTGTCCAGGTCCAGGTCCGGCAACCCGGGCGCCGGCGGCCGGATCGAGATCTCGCCGACGAGACGAAGTCCGTGCCCCTCGCCGAACAGCGCGACCAGTCCGGTGGCGGCGAGCATGCCGAGCAGCGCGACCGGCGCCCGCGGAGCCAGGACGGAGCCGAGGATCATCGCGGCGGCCGCGCCGACACCGAGCAGCAGGGTCGGGAGGTGCACCTGGTCGAGGTTGCGTACGAAGCTCGCGAGCTCGGTCAGCACGTTGTCGCCCTCGATCCGGACGCCGGTGAGGTTGTCGAGCTGGGAGACGACCATCAGCGCGGCGATGCCGGCCATGTAGCCGACCAGCACCGGCCTGGAGAAGAGCTCGGCGAGCACCGAGACCCGGGCCAGCCAGCCCGCGACGCAGATCGCCGCCACCACCAGCGCGAGCGTCGCCGCGAACCCGGCCGGATCGCGCGCCGCACCGGGGGTGGCCCCGATCGCGGCCGCGGTCATCAGTGCCGTGGTCGACTCCGGACCGACCGAGAGCAGCCGGGACGTCCCCAGCAGCCCGTAGACGAGCATCGCCCCGACGCAAGCCCACAGCCCGGTCTCCGGCGGCAGACCGGCCAGCTCGGCGTACGCCATCACCTGAGGAACCAGGTAAGCGGTGATCGTCACGCCGGCGAGAAGATCGGGCCACAGCCAGCGCCGTTGGTAGCCGCGGCTCCATGACGGCATCACCTGGCGTACGTCCATGGCAGCACCTTCGCACGAGATTCCCGCGCCGCGCCCGGCGTCAGGACCAAGTCCCTTCGCGTGGTGGCCGATGGCACTCCTCCAGCCTTCGCGAGCCGCCGAGGATCGGGATGAGTCCGATCTCAGGAGGAAACCATGAAAGCTCTCGTCTACGACGGCCCCGGATCCCGGAAGTGGACCGAGGTCCCCGATCCCGTCATCACGGATTCCGAGGACGCGATCGTTCGTGTCGACGCCGTCACGATCTGCGGAACCGACCTGCACATCCTCAAGGGCGACGTCCCGAGCGTCGCGCCCGGGACGGTGCTCGGCCACGAGGCGGTCGGGGTGGTCGAGCAGACCGGGCCCGGCGTACGCGACTTCGCGCCGGGTGACCGCGTGCTCATCTCCTGCATCAGCAGCTGCGGACGGTGCCGCTATTGCCGGACCGGCAGCTACGGCCGGTGCACCGGGGGCGGCGGATGGATGCTCGGCCACCTGATCAACGGCACCCAGGCCGAGCGTGTCCGGGTGCCGTTCGCCGACCACTCGATGCACCGTCTGCCGCGCGAGGTCGACGACGAGACCGCCGTCCTGCTCGCCGACATCCTGCCGACCTCGTACGAGGTAGGGGTACGCAACGGCCGGGTCACCCCGGGCGACACGGTCCTGATCGTCGGTGCCGGCCCCATCGGTCTCGCCGCGATCGCGACCGCTCGGCTCTTCAGCCCGCTGCAGATCGTCGTGGTGGACCCGGCACCGGCCCGGCGCAAGACCGCCGAGGTCTACGGCGCCGACGTGACCCTGACCGATGCCGAAGGAGCACGCGCCTGGGTCACGAGCAACACCTCCGACGGTGTCGACGTCGCCATCGAGGCGGTCGGCGTGCCCGAGACCTTCGAGCTGTGCGCCGAGCTCGTCCGCCCGTGCGGCCGGGTCGCCAACGTGGGCGTGCACGGGCGCAGCGCCGTCCTGAGCCTCGAGTCGCTGTGGGACCGCGACGTCACCATCACCACCGGTCTGGTCGACACCAGCTCGACACCGATGCTCCTGTCCATGCTCGCCGCGAGGCGGCTCGCGCTCCCCGACCTGGTGACCCACCGGTTCGGCCTGGGTGAGATCCAGGAGGCGTACGACACCTTCGCCGATGCGACCGACACCGGAGCGATGAAGGTCCTGATGATCGGCGACGAGGCCGACCTCGGCGGCGCCTGAGCGGTCAGCTCAACGGCACCGACCACTCCACCACGGTGCCGTTCGGCTCTGCCGGCCCGACGGTGCACCGACCGCCGTGTGCCTCGGCGCGGTGGCGCATGTTGGCCAGCCCGCTCTCCACCGCGGCGTCGGGGATTCCCACCCCGTCGTCGCGGACCCGGAGCACGAGCTCTGTGCCCACCGTCAGCGACACCTCGACCTCGCTGGCGCGCGCGTGGCGGGCCGTGTTCGACAGCGCCTCGCCGAGGACCGCCACCACGTCCTTGGCCACCTCGGGAGGCGTCCGCAGCCGGATCGGTCCCTCGAAGGCGAGCTTCGGACGGAACTTGAGCGATGTCGCGGCCCGGTTGACCAGATCGGTGACCTGCGTCTGGATGTCGCCGCTGTGGTCCGGGGCGCCGAGCTCGAAGACCGCCCGCCGAAGGTCGCGGATCGTCTCGTCGATGTCCTCGACGGCCTGGTCGAGCCGGCCGCGCAGCTTCGGGTTGTCGGCCAGGTTGAGGCCGCCCTGGAGTCGCAGCCCGATGACGAAGAGCCGCTGGATCACGATGTCGTGCAGATCGCGGCCGATCCGGTCGCGGTCGTCGTAGACCGCCAGCCGCTGGCGCTCCTCACGGCTCTGCGCCAGCCGGATGGCCACCGCCACCTGTCCGGCGAAGGCGTCGGCGACGGCGAGATCGACGTCCTGAGCCTGCTCGGCGTTCTCCCGTCGCCAGGCCAGCGCGAGCGCGCCCACGGCGTTCATCTCCTCGGACG
>NZ_JBHVKN010000114.1:0-16394 GCF_042798075.1 Nocardioides sp. NPDC057772 | reverse complement strand
ACCGGAGTGACGTCTCGGCCGACCTAGCCGACGCCTCGGCGAGGGCTCAGCCGGCGCAGGCGCCGGTGTCGACAGCAGCGGTCTGAGAGCGAGCCTCGCGCGCGATGTCGATGACCTGGTCGGTGGTGAGGGCGTAGCCGGTCTCGGAGTCGGTGACCGAGGCGGCGAAGACGACGCCGACGACGTCACCCTCGGAGTCGACGATGGGGCCGCCGGAGTTGCCGGGTCGGATGAGGCTGCGTACGGAGTAGACGTCGCGGATGACGGTGCCGACGCCGTAGATGTCGGGCGAGCGGAGACGCTGCTCGGCGCGGATACGGCCGGGCTGTACGTCGAAGGGGCCGTCCTGCGGGTAGCCCAGGACCGCGATCGGGTCCTCGGCGGCGGCGGTGCGGTCGAACTCGAGGCGGTCGAGGTTGCCGCCACCCTTGAACTTCAGGACCGCGATGTCGATCTCGGGGTCGTAGTGGACGACCTTGGCGTCGTTGGCGCCGTCACCGACGATCACGTTGGGGTCGTCGACGCCGGCCACCACGTGGGCGTTGGTCATCAGGTAGCCGCGGCCGATGACGAACCCGGTGCCCTCGACGCCCTTGCCGCACTCGTTGGCGCCGCGGATCTTGAGGACCGACTCCCCGGCACGTACGACGTCTGGGTCGGTGAGCATGCGCCGTGGGCCCGGACCGACCTCGACGATGCGCTCGCGGGCGAACGGCTCCAGGTAGCGCGGGAAGAACGACGTGCCGACGACGTCGTTGAACGCGCGCAGCGCACGGTCGGCGGGCGACGGCATGATCGAGTCGACCTTGGCCAGGATCGCCGACCCGCGTACGGCCGGAGTGAGCCCGTTGATCTGAGCCCCCGAGACGGCCACGCCGAGCGCCCAGGCGACCACCAGCACGGCGGCAGCGCTGAGCAGCGACCCGCCGAGAGCGTCGACGATCCGCGCGGGTTGCCAGGTGATCTCGTCGCGCACCCTGACCCCGCCGTACTGCAGCACCGCCTGGCCGATGGACGCACAGGCGATCACGACGAACAGCGCCCCGAGCGAGACCCACAACGACGGGGCGGCACTGCCCAGCACCTTCGGCGCCAGCCAGATGCCGATGAACCCACCGAGGAGCAGTCCGCCGGTCGCGAAGGCCCCGGTGATGAAGCCCTGCCAGTAGCCCGAGAGCGCGTAGGCCCCGACGAGGATGATCAGGATCCAGTCAAGAAAGTTCACGGTCGATTCCGTTCGCGTCCCTGCAGCATGTATTCGGGCAACTCCTTGATCGGGGCGTCCGGAATCTCCGAGATCCACCCGAGATAGGTGAAGAAGCGGTTGATGATTCCACCTGTGAAGCCCCAGAGGATGACATCCTTCTCCGGTCCGATCAAGAACGCGGGCATCAGCCACCCGCCACGACCTGGCGAACCCACCTGGATCCGATGGGCCGGGTCCATGAGATCGGACAACGGCACCCGGTAGACCGCGTGCACCTCCTCGACCGAGCGCGTCGTCACCGGCGACGGCTCCCGCCACCACGCGATGATCGGCACCACCGCGTGGTTGGAGAACGGGATCCAGAGCGCGGGCAGCCTGCCGACCACGTCGACACCCGTCGGGTCGAGGCCGGTCTCCTCCCACGCCTCCCGGAGCGCCGCCTCCTCGGCCGTCTCCCCCGGATCGAGCCGCCCACCCGGGAACGACACCTGGCCGGGGTGGGAACGCATCGTGTGCGAGCGCTCGGTCAGCAGGAGATCGGGGCCTTCAGGGCCCTCCCCGAAGAGCATCAGCACGGCCGACTCCCGCGCGCTACCGTCTGCCGGCGGCAGGAACTGCGAGATGTCCTCACCTTGGATCCGCTCCGCCGCGGCGACGATCTCGTCGAACCACTCCGGCCGCGACCCGTTCGCCGTCACAGCGTGATCCCCAGCTTCTTCTCCACGAGCTCCTTCACCTGGGTCGCACTCGTCATGCCGCCCATCTGCAGCAGCTCGACCTCACCCGAGGAGGACAAGACGTACGTCGCCGGCACCGCTCGCGCCGTGAGCGGCCCGCCCTGCAGCTCACCGCCGGGATCGGCGTACATCGGGAAGGTCACGCCGCGCGAGATCGCCTCCTCGAGCGCGACCCCGGGGACCGTGTCCATGACGTCGATGCCGATCACCGGCACCTCGTCGCCGTAGGTCTCGTAGAACGACTGGAGCGCGGGCATCTCCTCCTTGCAGGGCGCACAGAAGCCCTGGAAGAGGTTGATCACCATGGGGCCTTCGAACGAGGCGAGGTCTGCCGGCTCGCCGCCACCGAGGCACGGCAGCACGATCGACGGCAGACCGCCGTCGCTCGCTGCCCCGGGCTCACACGCCTCCACCTTCGAGGCCTTCTTGGCCGCCACCATCTCATCGGTGGCGACGTCGACCTTCGAGGAGGACGGTCCGTCGCCGAGCGGCGCGCCGGACTGCCCGCCGCCGGCCGAGGACTCTGTGCCGCAACCGGCCAGGCTCGCCAGCAGCAGAGCGGCCACCGCCGCACCAACTCGACGAACCATCAGTTGCGGCCCTCCGTGCGGACCAGCTTCGCCGCAGCGACCGGGTCCGTCGGCCCCTCCCCGTACGCAGGGCAGAGCTTCGCCACCGGGCAGGCACCGCACGCCGGCTTCTGGGCGTGACAGATCCGCCGACCGTGCCAGATCACGTGGTGGGACAGCATCGTCCAGTCTCGCTTCTCGAAGAGCGCGCCGACCTCGTGCTCGACCTTGACCGGGTCCTTCTCGGTCGTCCACCCGAAGCGGCGCGAGAGGCGCCCGAAGTGGGTGTCGACGGTGATCCCGGGCTTGCCGAACGCATTGCCGAGCACCACGTTGGCGGTCTTGCGCCCGACACCGGGCAGCTTCACCAGCTGCTCCAGGCGCGACGGCACCTCGCCGTCGTACTCCTCCACCAGCACCGCGCTCAGCTTCAGCAGTGCGTCGGTCTTGGCCCTGAAGAAGCCGAGCGGTCCGACGAGCTGCTCCAGGTGTTCCCGGGGCGCCGCGGCCATCTCCTTCGCGGTCGGGTAGGCGGCGAACAGGGCGGGCGAGGCCAGGTTGACCCGCTTGTCGGTCGTCTGTGCGCTCAGCACCGTGACGACCAAGCACTCGAAGGGGTTGGTGAAGTCGAGCTCGGCCTTCGCATCCGGGTAGGTCTCACCGAGGATGCGGTCGATCCGACGGGCGCGACGCACCAGACCCAGGCGCGTCTCAGTCGCAAACTTCTGGGCAGGCACGCAGCAAGGCTACGCGGCCGCACCGACAATCCCGATCCGGCCCAGCAGGCGGCTAGCACAGATACCGCCACAAACGTGCACTTTCCGGCCGTATTGATGACCTATCGGCGGCTTATCGGTGGGGGATGTGCACCTGTGAGACGTTCCACAGATAGGATTCCCGGTGTAATACCCGCGGATGTGGGGAAAATCCAGGAGGAATGGCCGCAATGGACAACGACGTACTCCGTCAGGCACCGCTCTTCAGCGCACTCGACGACGAGTCGATGACGGCCCTGCACGCCTCGATGGCAGAGTCGAAGCTCCGCCGCGGAGAGGTGCTCTTTCACGAGGGCGACTCCGGCGACAAGCTGTACGTCGTGATCGACGGCAAGGTGAAGCTCGGACGCACCTCGTCCGACGGCCGCGAGAACCTTCTCGCGATCATGGGCCCCGGCCAGATGTTCGGCGAGCTCTCGCTCTTCGACCCGGGCCCCCGCTCCGCCACAGTCACCGCGGTCACCGACTCCGCCTTCGCGAGCCTGTCCCACGAGGACCTCCTCAAGTGGCTCGAAGGCCGCCCGGTCGTCGCCCGCGGTCTCCTCGCCCAGCTCGCCGGCCGCCTCCGCAAGGCCAACGACGTCGTCGCCGACCTCGTCTTCTCCGACGTCCCCGGCCGTGTCGCCAAGGCTCTCCTCGACCTCGCCGACCGCTTCGGCCGCACCGCCGACGACGGCGTCCACGTCCACCACGACCTCACCCAGGAGGAGCTCGCCCAGCTCGTCGGCGCCTCCCGCGAGACGGTCAACAAGGCTCTGGCCGACTTCGCCAGCCGCGGCTGGCTCCGCCTCGAGCCGCGCAGCGTAGTCATCATGGACATCGAGCGCATGGCCCGCCGCGCCCGCTGAGTCTTTACCTTCCAACAGGCACCCGGCCTCCTCTCACTCGGCGTAGTAGCCGGTGAAAGGAGGCCGTGCCTTTGTCCCCCACAGATCTCGATCGCGGGGCGTTCGAGCATTTCGTACGCTCCCGGGTCCCGGCGCTGTCCCGAACCGCCTACCTGCTCACCGGTGACGCACACCTCGCCGAAGACCTCGTCCAGCAGGCACTCCTCTCCGCCGCGAAGTCCTGGCATCGCATCCACGGCGACCCCGAGCCGTACGTCCGTCGCATCCTCTACACCCAGAACATCTCCTGGTCGCGCCGACGTCGCGTTCAGGAGACTCCGATGGAGTCGTACGAAGCACCTCCTACCCCGACAGAGGACTCCGACCTACGGCTCAGCCTCGAGCAGGCGCTCGCCGAACTGACCCCGAGACAGCGCACGATCCTCGTGCTCAGATTCTTCGAAGATCTCACCGAGGTCCAGACCGCCCACGTCCTCGGGATCCACTCCGGCACGGTCAAGTCCACGACCCGCAAGGCTCTCGACCGCCTGCGCACCCTCGCACCTCATCTCGAGGAGCTTCTCCATGACTGACCAGCAGCTCCGCGAGGAGCTCCACCGCATCGCCGAGCGCGCCCCTGAGGCGTACGTCCCCATCGACACCTTCGCCCGCGGCCGCCGCGCCCATCGCCGCTCCGTCGTCATCGCCGTCAGTGCGATCTCGGCCGCCATCGCCCTCATCGCCGGCTCCACCGCCCTCGCTCCGCAGCGCGACTCGGCCGAGGTCGACCCCGCCCGCGGCGACACCGACCTCGCCGTCCCAGACACGATCTATGCGGCGCCGACGTGGCTGGCCGAGACCGAGGACGGCCACTACGTCAATGCCGGGAAGCTCGAACACGACCTGGCCATCGGCACGGGTGCGATCGCGTACGTCCAACCGGCTCAGGACTCGAACGGAGCCGTCGCGGTCGTCGTCGATGCCGACGACGGCGACTACCACCCGCTCGCACTCCCCGACTTCATCGGCCTCGACCCCTACTGGAGGAACTCCTCCGGCGACGACGGCGGGCGCCGCCCGCTCGCCCTTTCACCGGATGGGACCCACCTGGCGTGGTCATGGGGACTGGGCCGAGACGCGGAACCCGAGGGTCAGCCCGTCCCGGGCGGCGTACGCATCGCCGACCTGACCACCGGCGAAGTCTCCGAGTGGGACTTCAGCAACGACGGGGCCACCTACGTCACCGGCGTGGAGTGGTCCGAGGGTGGCAGCCAGCTTCTCTGGACAGGGCTACAGATGGACCGCTGGGACGCCGGTGCGTACGTCCCCGCTGATGCCGTGGCGGGGGTCATCGCGCACGCATCGGCCGCCGCGACCAGCTACTCCGGCGGGATCGGCACGGTGACGGACCTCAGCCTGTGGGCTGTCTCCGACGACGGAACCATCGCCTTCAACGGGGCTTCGGACTCCGATCTCCGCGTCCAGCAGCCGAGCGGCGAGATCACACCGCTGGCGCTGCCCGCCAAGGCGTTCACCTATGAGCCGATCATGTTCCACGGATCCGACCTCTACGTCACCACGGAGAACGGACTGGCCCGTGTCGACGGCAGCGGCCAGACGTACCCGAGCCCGAACAAGATGCCACTGGTACCGGTCGGCTGGGTCGGCGACGGGCCGCTGCTCAAGCTCCATGGCCAAGACGACGTCTACTACGGCCAGACGTGGGCGGTCGAAGATGCGGCCGGAGGCGAGGACACCGGCAGAAACTCCCTGATCGCGGTCGACGGCGACGCGAACATGGTGGTCGACACCGTCAGCATCGCGTACGGCCTCATCGATGCCGACTCGATCAAGCACCCGACGGTGCACCGCAGCCAGCCGTTCTTCATGCCTCTGTGGGCCGGCACGGCATTGTTCTGGCTGGTCGCCGCGGTCGTGGTCGTCGTCCTCTGGCGATGGGCGAGGCGCGTACTTCTGGCCGTCGGCGTCCTCGCCGCCCTTATCTTTCTCGTGGGCGCGCTCTTCCTCATCGACACCACCGGCCTCTTCCCGCGGGGCGACACGGACGAGGGTTCAGGCGGCACGGTCGAAATTTCGTCCGCCTCGCCGGGCACCGAAGCGCCGGGTCGGGCGGTGATTCCGCGGAGCATTCGCTGGACGGACACGCCGAAATCCGACGTCCCCGTCTCCGAGTCGCTTGCCGTGGGACGCGCCATCCTCGCGTTCAGCGACGAGAACGGCGCGTTAGAAGATGACGGGATAGCGGTGGTGATCACCGCTGACGGCGACTATCAGCGCCTCCGCCTTCCCGGAGTCGAAGGGCCTAGCGACATCCTCATGGGCCGGCCGATCTTGCTCTCCCCCGATGGCGCCCGACTCGCGTACGTCACCGGGGACCCGAGCGTGCACGTGCTCGATCTGGAGACCGGTGAGATCGCCTCGCACACCGTCCCCATCGGCGGCAATGAGGTCACGAGTGTCGCCTGGTCACCGGACTCGACCTGGCTCGTCTGGCACTCCGACTACGAAGACCAACGAGCCGGGCGCATCACGCCCGACGGCACCGCCGAGCCGCTTCCCGATGGCGACTGGGCGAACGCAGGCATCGGCAACGACGGCACCGTCGCCGCCAGCACCGAGTCCGGCACCCGGTTCTGGCCCGAGGACGACGCTGCCGATCTGCCCGACACCGGCGAGGGAAGCGTGTCGACCTGGGTCGGCACCGGCACGGCGGAGGACGGACGCGACGATGTCCGAACAATCGAAAGCGACTTGTCCACGCGAGTCGACTTCGCGATCGGCCCGACCGGTCGCGGTGTCGACGTCGACGGTCGCCGACTCGTCGAGGTCGCAGGTTGGCTGGCCGACGGGACCCCATTCATCGTGACAGCGGGCGAGGATGGAAACGATCTCCGCACCGTCGCCGACGACGGATCGACCGAGATCGTGGCGGAGATCGACTCCCGGCTGCAGATGTTGAGCATCGCCACCGCCCTCCCCGAGGATCTGGCCGTCCAGACGCCGGACACCGAGTGGGCCGAGCCCAGCCCGCTCCGCTGGCTACCGCCCATCGGAGCCATCGGGGCAGTCGTGACCGGCCTCCTCGTCTGGGGGCACGTCAGACGAAAGAAGACCGAGAGGGCCACCTGAACGGAGCTACTGCGGCCGGCGCTTCTGGGGATGGATCGTCTCGTGACGCGCGAGCATGGCGACGTACTCCTCGATACGGCGCGCCCGCGCGGCCTCGGTCTTCAGGGAAGTGATGCGGTGATAGAAGGCGTAACGGTTCTGCGAGGTGAGGACGTCATACATCGCCTGAGCCTCCGGCACCGCGGCGATGGCGGCGAGGAGGTCGGGCGGGGTCTCCGCGGTGGCCGGACCCGCGTACGCAGCCTCCCACCGCCCATCCGCCTTCGACGCCTCCACCGCGGCCCGGCCGGCCGCGGTCATCCGGCCCTCTGTCTCCAGACGGCCGATGTGTTCGACGTTCCGCTGTGACCAGCGGCTCTTCGGCCCGCGCGGGGTGAACCGCTGGAACGACGACTGTTCGTCGCGCCGCCGGGCCTGACCGTCGATCCAGCCGAAGCAGAGCGCTTCGTCGAGCGCGGTCTGCCAGGTCAGCGTGGTCAGCGTGCCGCCCTTCTTGGTCAGCACCAGCCAGACCGCGGACGTGTCGGCATGATGCTCCTCCAGCCAGGCCCGCCAAGCGGGCGGATCGGGAAGCAGGAGCTCGGCTCCGGGCAGGATCGCCATGAGCCGAAGAGTAGGCCTCAGCGCTCGGCGAGGTAAGCCAATTGCGCCCTCACCGACAGCTCGGCCGCACCCCAGAGAACCTGGTCGACGTCGGCGTACACGATCTCCACGATCGCCCGCGGATCCGCGTCGGCCGGAGCGACGCCGAGCCCGGCCACAGCATCCTCGACCTGGCCGAGGCGCTCACGGCGGTGGGCGATGTAATAGTCCAGCGCGGACAGCGCGTCACCGATGACCGGCCCGTGACCAGGCCAGACGCTGCCGACGCCGTGCTCAGAGGCCAGCGCGTGGAGGCGGTCGAGCGAGTCGAGATAGGCACCGAGCTCGCCGTCGGGGTGGGCGACGACCGTGGTCCCACGCCCGAGGACCGTGTCTCCGGTCAGCACCGCCCCGTCCCCCGGCAACCAGAACGACAAGGAGTCCGAGGTGTGGCCGGGCGTCCCCACGACGCGGATCTCGAGGCCGTCGACCTCGATGACGTCGCCGTCGCCGAGCCCCTCGGTGCCGAGGCGGTATTCAGGATCAAGAGCGCGTACGCCGGCCCCGACCCGCTCGGCGAAGGCTCGTGCCGCCTCGGAGTGGTCATAGTGGTGGTGGGTCAGCAGCACGGTCGCCACCTCGCCGGCGGCCTCCGCGACCGCGTCGAGATGTCCCTCGTCGAGCGGCCCGGGGTCGATCACGACCGACCGGCGCGCGCCGGGCTCGCGCAGCACCCAGGTGTTGGTGCCGTCGAGCGACATGATGCCGGGGTTGGGCGCGAGGATGCACTGTCCGCGCTCGCCGAAGACCCCGCCCGACCAGGACTCGGTCACGAGCGTCCCCTTCCCGCGACGAGCGACGCGTGCAGCGGCATCATCGACAGCGCGTGGCCGCCGTCGACCTCCGTGACGGCCGGCGTGAACATGGTCAGCTCGCGCTCCGCCGCGGCGGCGAGCACGTCGTCCTCGGAGCCGATCGAGGCGACCTCGAGGCAGTTGAGGTAGGTCGGCGGCATCATCGCCAGCTCGCCGGCCTCGACCTGGTCGACCGCCTCGGCGGCGCCGAGCCAGTGCACCGAGGAGGACTCGCTCGACACGTCGCGTGTCACCTGTCCCTCGGGCAGCCGCGCGACGAAGAACCAGGTCGCGAAGCGCTTCGGCTCGAAGACCGGCGTCGTCCACGCGGCCCACGGCCCCAACAGATCCGTACGCAGCACCAGCCCGCGTCGGGTCAGCAGCTCGGTCAACGACAGCGAGCGCGACTCCAGAGCGACCCGATCCGCCTCCCACTCCGACCCCGAGACGTCGTCGACGACGGCGTCGGCCGACGTCCCGGCGAGCAGTACGCCGCACTCCTCGAACGTCTCCCGCACGGCTGCGGCGACCAGCGCCCGGGCCCGGGACTCGTCGACCCCGAGCCGACGCGCCCACTCAGCCGCGGACGGCCCGGCCCAGCAGGAGTCGGGCAGCTCGGCGTCGCGTACGTCCACCCCACCGCCGGGGAAGACGGCCATCCCAGCGGCGAAGCCCATCGTCAGCTGGCGTCGGAGCAGGTAGACCTCGGGCCCCGACGAGGAGCCCGGCCGCAGCAGCAGGACCGTCGCCGCGTCCCGCGGCTCGACCGGGGTGCGTACGCCCTCGGCGTACTCCCCGGCCAACGCCACGATGTCGTCATCGAGCCGGACAGGAGGGATCGGGATGCGCACGTTCGTCACTGTAGCGACGCGCACACCCGCGCCCTACCCTCATCCGAGACTCAGATTTCGACGACGATCTCCACCTCGACAGGTGCGTCGAGCGGCAGAACGGGCACACCGACGGCCGAACGCGCGTGCCGGCCGGCATCGCCGAAGACCTTTCCGAGCAGCTCGGAGGCACCGTTGGCGACACCCGGCTGGCCGGTGAAGTCGGGAGTGGACGCGACGAAGCACAGCACCTTCACGACCCGCTTGACCTGCGAGAGGTCACCGATCTCGGCCTTGACCGCAGCCAGGGCGTTGAGCGCGCACTGCTGCGCCGCGGCGTAGCCGTCCTCGGCCGACACGTCGCCGCCGACCTTGCCGACGGAGAGCAGCGCGCCGTCCTTCATCGGGAGCTGGCCCGAGGTGAAGACGTGGTTGCCCGAGCGCACGGCCGGGATGTAGGCCGCCACCGGCGGCACCACGTCCGGGACGCTCAGCCCCAGCTCGGCGAGGATCTCCTCGGGAGCACTCACTCCGAGACCTCCCGCTTGAAGAATCCGACGTAGTTGCCCGTGCCGTTGTCGAGGATGGAGACGAGCTCCCACCCGTCGGCACCGAAGTTGTTGAGGATCTGCGCCGCTGCGTGGTTGAGGACGGGCGCCACCTGGTATTCCCACTTGGTCATATCCGCACCCTACTTCGCGACGTTCCGGCCGATCCTCCCGATGACACGGTTTGATCTTCCAACCGAGCCACGGACCCACTACCGTCGGGTCCGTGACTTCCACCGAGCAGCTGAAGACGTACGTCGACACCTGGTGGTCCTCGATCCAGGACCTCCTCGCGCTCCTGGAGGAGCTCTCCGAGGGCGAGTGGGATCTGCCCACCGATCTCCCCGGCTGGGACGTACGCGCCATCGCCTCCCATGTCGCTCACCTGGAGGGCATCACCGCCGGCGCGCCCCACGAGCAGGCGGAGGTCCCAGAGTCGCCTCACATCACCTCGCCGATGGGCCAGTTCACCGAGATCGGCGTGCTCACCCGGCGCGAGGCGGCTCCGGAGAGCATCATCGACGAGATCCGCCGCTACACCGCCGTACGCCACGAGCAGCTGCTCGCCTCCCCGCCCGAGGATCCCGCGGCGCCGGCGCAGGGCGTCTTCGGCGCGATCGGGTGGACCACCGGCAAGCTGCTCCGCAACCGACCGCTCGACGTCTGGCTGCACGAGCAGGACATCCGCCGCGCGACCGGCCGCCCCGGCAACCTGGACACCCCCGGCGCCCTCCACACCGCCGACTACCTCCTCGAAGGCGTCGGGTTCGTGCTCGCCAAGAAGGCCGGCGCCGACCCCGGCTGCACGGTCGTCGTCGAGGTCGAGGGCCATGCGCCGTACGCCTTCACGGTCACCCGCGAGGGCAAGGGAATCCCTGTCATCGACCCGGCGAACGCCCCCACCGTCACGCTCTCCACCGACCGCGAGACGTACGTCCTCCTGGCCGGCGGCCGCGCCTCCGCCGACCCCACCAAGGTGACGATCACCGGCGACACCACCCTCGGTGGCAAGATCGTCGAGAACCTCAACATCACCCCCTGACGGCGGGTCCCCGTTAGAGTCACCCCATGAGTTCCGACTGGCCCCATGTGCAACTGCATGTGGTGACCGGCAAGGGCGGCACGGGCAAGTCGACGGTGGCTGCGGCGCTGGCGCTCGGGCTGGCGTCCCACGGCAAGAACGTCCTGCTCTGCGAGGTCGAGGGCCGGCAGGGAGTGGCGCGGATGTTCGACGTCGACCCGCTGCCCTACGCCGAGACCCGCATCGCGACCGGACTGAGGATGCGCTCCCGGTCCGGTGCCGACGCTGAGCCGGGCAACGTCTACGCCCTGCACATCGCTCCGGAGGAAGCCCTCCTCGAATACCTCAAGATGTACTACAAGCTCGGCCCCGCCGGCCGCGCCCTCGACCGCTTCGGCGTCATCGAGTTCGCGACCACGATCGCCCCGGGCGTCCGGGACGTCCTCCTCACCGGCAAGCTCTTCGAGGCCGTCCAGCGCAACAGCCGCAACAAGGGCGCACGGACCTACGACGCCGTCGTGCTCGACGCTCCCCCGACCGGCCGGATCACGACCTTCCTGAACGTGTCCGAGTCGGTCGCCGGCCTGGCCAAGGTCGGCCCGATCAAGAACCAGGCCGACACGATGATGACCCTGTTCCGCTCCCGGCGCACGGCAGTCCATCTGGTGACGCTGCTCGAGGAGATGCCGGTCCAGGAGACCGCCGACGGCATCGCTGAGCTGCGTGCCGCCGGGCTCCCTGTCGGTGGCGTCATCGTCAACCAGGTGCGCCCCCGCGACCTGCCCGACGAGTCCCTCGCCGCAGCACTCGCCGGCTCGCTCGACGGCGAGGCCATCGCCGAAGACCTCAAGCGCGCCGGCGTCGAGCCCGACCCCGCACTGATCTCCGCCCTGACCACGGAAGCCAAGGAGTACGCCGAGCGGCGGTCCCTCGAGGACGCCCAGCGTGACCTCGTCGCCGGTCTCGGTGTCCCGACCTACGAGCTCAACCGGATCGCGGGCGGCATCGACATCGGTGGGCTCTACGAGCTCGCCGCCGAGCTGAAGGAGCAGGGGCTCGCATGACGTCGCACCCACGCGTCGGCCCGCTGGCCGCCCAGTCCGACCACACCCGGACCCTCGATGTCGACCGGCTGCTCGACGACCGCGACACCCACATCATCGTCTGCTGCGGCAGCGGCGGTGTGGGGAAGACGACCACGTCGGCCGCACTCGCGCTGCGTGCCGCCGAGCGCGGACGCAAGGTCGTGGTGCTGACGATCGACCCCGCCCGACGGCTCGCCCAGTCGATGGGCATCGCCCAGCTCGACAACACGCCTCGCCCCGTTCCCGGGGTCGGCCCGGGCCGGCTCGACGCGATGATGCTCGACATGAAGCGCACCTTCGACGAGGTGGTCGAGTCCCAGGCCAGCCCCGAGAAGGCGCAGCAGATCCTCAACAACCAGTTCTACATCGCGCTCAGCTCCAGCTTCGCTGGCACGCAGGAATACATGGCGATGGAGAAGCTCGGCCAGCTCTACCGTGCCTCCTTCGCCCACAACGGCGGCAACGGCGACTACGACCTGATCGTCGTGGACACGCCCCCGAGCCGGAGCGCCCTCGACTTCCTGGACGCTCCCGAGCGCCTGTCCAGCTTCCTCGACGGCCGCTTCCTGCGCCTGATGCTGGCGCCTGCCAAGGGACCGGTGCGGCTGATGTCGGCCGGGATCAACATCGTCACCAACGCGCTCAAGAAGGTCCTCGGCGGGCAGATGCTGACCGACCTGCAGACCTTCGTGACCGCGCTCGACACCGTCTTCGGTGGCTTCCGGCAGCGGGCCCAGGAGACCTACGCACTGCTCCAGGCCGACGAGACCGCCTTCCTCGTCATCGCCGCCCCCGAGCCCGACGCGCTGCGCGAGGCCGCCTACTTCGTCGAGCGGCTCTCCGGTGACCGGATGCCGCTCCAGGGCCTGGTCGTCAACCGGGCCACGCTTCCCGATGACGCCGCGCTCACCGCGGCCGCGGCCGGTGCGGCCTCGGAGCGTCTGCCCGACGCGCCCCTCACCGCCGGGCTGCTGCGGCTCCACGCCGACCGCGCCCTGCTGGTCGAGCGCCAGCACCAGCTGCGCGAGCGCTTCGCCGTCGCCCACCCGCAGGTGCCGACCGCCGTGGTGCCGGCCCTGCCCGGTGACGTACACGATCTCGACGGGCTCCGCGAGATCGGCCGGCTGCTGGCCCGGGGCTGAGCGCCTGGAAATGAGGTCGAGCCAGGACGTACATCACGTACGTCCTGGCTCAGACCACGATCTTCAGCGATCCACTCGAGTAGGGGACGAGTGATCACTCCACCGAGGCGCGAGTGCGAGCGGCCTCGAGAACGGCACGCCACGAGGCGTTCGGGCTGCGGCGGAGCAGCGCGCGACGCTCACGCTCGGTCATGCCGCCCCAGACACCCCACTCGATCTGGTTGTCGAGCGCCTCGGCCAGGCACTCGGTGCGGACCACGCAGCCGGAGCAGACCAGCTTGGCCTTGTTCTGCTCGGCTCCACGTACGAAGAGCTCGTCGGGTTCGTTCTCACGACAAGCGGCCTGCAGCGACCATTCATCTACCCACATTGTGTGCCATCCCTTCGTCGGAGCGCTTCGCCCTCCCCAGTTGACGGCGTGGGCGCCCGTGCGGACTAAAGGTTAAGGACCGGAACCTGTCGAGTGACACACCCTTCTTACCCAAAGTACGTAGTCCGAAATGACTAGGAGAGGTCTGGGGAGGCGTTCCGTACCTCCCCGTCGGCGCCGATTGCGAATCATGTGCTATTAGCCGCGATCACCTACGATGACCAGCATGTCCTCGCCGTCGCTGCGTCCGCAGACCGTGCTCAAGCATCTCGCTGTCATGTGTGGGGTGGCAGCCGTCCTCGGAGTCGTCGCCGCAGGTCTGGCCATCCCGTTCGCCGGTGTGGCCGGGATCGCTGCCAAGGAGACCGCCGAGAAGATGGACTCCCTGCCGAAGGCCTTCGAGGTCGACGACATGTCCCAGACGACCAAGATCGTCGACCGCAAGGGCAACCTGATCACGACGCTCTACGACCAGAACCGCGTCTACCGCCCGCTCGACCAGATCTCGTCCAACATGACGAAGGCGCTGCTGGCGATCGAGGACTACCGCTTCTACCAGCACGGCGCGATGGACCTCAAGGGCACGCTGCGCGCGCTGATCACCAACCAGGCCAGCGACTCGGTCCAGGGTGGCTCCTCGATCACCCAGCAGCTGGTGAAGACCACCCTGGTCTACTCCGCGAAGACCGAGGCCGAGCGCAAGGCGGCGATCGAGAAGTCGACGGCCCGCAAGATCCGCGAGCTGCGCTACGCGATCGCGCTGGAGGAGCAGCACTCCAAGGACTGGATCCTGGAGCGCTACCTCAACGCGGCCTACTTCGGCGACGGTGCCTACGGCGTCCAGGCAGCCGCCAAGCACTACTTCAACGTCAACGCCTCCGAGCTCAACTGGCAGCAGTCGGCGATGCTCGCCGGGATGGTGAAGAACCCCACCGGCTACGACCCGACCAACTATCCCGACGCCACCATCGCCCGCCGCAACGTCGTCATCGACCGGATGGCCGCGCTGAAGGTCGTCTCCCGCCCGGAGGCGGAGAAGCTGAAGGATGCCGACCTCGGCCTGAACGTCCAGAAGCAGCGCAACGGCTGCCTCGGCTCCTCCGCGGAGTTCTTCTGCGACTACGTTCTCAACTGGCTGATCAAGGATCCCTCCTTCGGCGAGACGGAGGCCGACCGACTGGCGCTGATCAGGTCCAGCGGCCTGACCATCAAGACCACGTTGGACCAGCGCTTCCAGGACGCGGCTCAGGCCTCGGTCGAAGACCACGTCAACGCCACGGACGACGCGATCGGCGCGCTTGCCATGGTCGAGCCCGGCACCGGCCGGGTGCGAGGGCTCGCCCAATCGCGGCCGATGGGCGACAATCGGAAGAAGGGCCAGTCGTACCTCAACTACATGGTCCCGACCCAGTACGGCGACTCGGCCGGATTCCAGGCCGGATCCACCTTCAAACCGTTCGTCCTGACTGCCGCGATCGAGCAGGGCTTTCCGCTCAAGCAGAAGATCAACTCCCCTGAGCAGCTGACGCTCGACCAGTCGTCGTTCGCGCCTTGCCCTGGCGACGGCAAGTTCAACGGCCCGTGGCCCGTCAGGAACTCGACGACCTCAGGGATGAAGGACGCCTACACCGGCACTCGTGAGTCGGTGAACACCTTCTACGCCCAGCTCACGCAGATCACTGGATTCTGTGCCCCCTACAAGATGGCCCAGAAGATGGGCGTTCAGCTCGATGCCCCCTTCGGGCGCGACAAGGAGACCGGAGCGGCTTGCAAGTCCGCCCAGACCGGCTGCACCAACGGTGAACGAGTGCCGTCCTTCGCTCTCGGTGTCACGAGCGTGAGCCCCCTCGAGATGGCGGAGGCGTACGCAACCTTCGGCGCTCGCGGCAAGCACTGCGACTCGGTCCCAGTGAACGAGATCCTCGACGCCAACGACAAGGTGATCAAGACCTACAAGCCAACCTGCAAGCAGGTCATGGCCCAGGGCACCGCCGATGCTGTCAACGACATCCTTCGCGGTCTCATCGAAGGCGGCTTCGCAAGCAACCAGGCACTCTCGGTGCCGGCCGCCGGCAAGACCGGAACCATCAACAGCAACATGGCCGTCTGGTTCATGGGTTACACCCCGAAGCTGGCCACCGCCGCGATGGTCGCCGGCGCTAATTACGACGGCACGTGGAAGACCCTCAACGGCCAGTACGTCGGCGGGTCCTACATCGGCGAGGCCTCCGGCTCAGCCGTCGCGGCGCCGATGTGGGGCGACGCGATGAAGGTCATCGACAAGTACCTCAAGTGGGTGGACTTCCACGAAGTCAACCCGAAGGTGATCGCGGGTAACACGGTCGACGTCCCGTGGGTCGGCGGCATGACCGTCGAGAAGGCCACGAAGGTCCTGCGGAGCGCTGGTTTCCAGGTCCAGGTGGGGCCGGAGGCCTACTCGGAGTACGACCGCGGTCTGGTCGCCTTCACCACCCCGTCCGGCGATGCCGCGGAGGGCTCGCCGATCACGATCTACACCTCGCTCGGCCCGGAGCCGAAACCGGATCCCAAGCCCGAGAAGAAGCCCGACCGGAAGAAGGGCGGCGGTGGCGGCGGCGGTGATCGCGCCGAGAAGCCAGCCGCGGTCGAGGAGGAGCCTGACTTCGGCTGGGAATGGCCGACAGGCTGACGCCGATCCCTTTCGACGAGTGTGGCCC
>NZ_JBHVKN010000113.1:0-16437 GCF_042798075.1 Nocardioides sp. NPDC057772 | reverse complement strand
GTCCAGGGAGTTTCCGTCGGTTACTCGCGAGTAGACCGACGGAAACTCCCTGGACTATCGGTCCGAGTCGGCCTGACCGGCCCGATCGGCCTGACCGGCTCGATCGACCTGACCGGCTCGATCGACCTGATCAGCCCCATCGGCAGGCGTAGCCCGAACGTGCGCGTACGAGGCGGCGTACAGGATCACCATCGAGGTGTAGTGGATCCAGACGACCAGGATGAGGGCGATGCCGAACGCCTGGAAGGCGGGCTGGCCCTGGGTGGCGCTGAGCAACAGGGTCGAGGCCTGCTTGAGGATCTCGAAGCCGATCGCGCCCAGGAGCGCACCGGCCCACAGCGGGCGCTTCGGGGTGTCCTTCTGGGGTGCCAGGTGGAACATCGCGAAGAAGAGCACGGTGTTGGCCGCGAGGCCGAGCACCAAGGTGAGGAGGACGATCAGCCAGCCGAAGCCCTCGTCGAGACCGATCCAGTCCAGGACGTTGACGGAGAAGGTACGGATGAGCCCGGTGAACGCCACCGCGACCAGCATGATCACGCCGAGCAGGATCAGTGCGGCCAGGTCGCGGAGCTTGGCCACCAGGAAGCCCGGCTGCTCCTCCTCGGGCACCAGGAAGACCGCCTCGAGCGCCTTGCGCAGACCGTCGATGAAACCCAGGCCGGCGTAGAGCAGACCGAAGGCACCGACGATCCCGACGGCTCCGGCGGCACGCTCGATGTCGGCGATCTTCAGCT
This sequence comes from Nocardioides sp. NPDC057772, assembly GCF_042798075.1. Classification (NCBI taxonomy): domain Bacteria; kingdom Bacillati; phylum Actinomycetota; class Actinomycetes; order Propionibacteriales; family Nocardioidaceae; genus Nocardioides; species Nocardioides sp. NPDC057772. The sequence goes on along the minus strand of NZ_JBHVKN010000113.1, from coordinate 15,703 downwards.
GACCGGGACCGTCCCCGACCAGGCCGGGCAGGACCTGGTCGATCGCCTCGACGAGGTCACTCTCGGCACCGGCGTACACCTTGGCGATCTGGCCGACGGCGAAGAACGCGAGGGCGAGGATCGGGAAGGTCGACAGGAAGCCGAAATAGGTGATCGCACCGGCCTGTTGGGCGGCGCCGACGTCGCCGTAGTGCTCCTGAGTACGCACGACCCGGTCCAGCGCCGGGTGGCGAGCACGCAGGTCGGCGATCTTCTGCTTGATCTTCTCCTTGTTGAGCATCCCGAGGTCCCATCCGTCGTTCGTGGGCGGACCTGAGCCCGCCTCAACCGGTCAGTGCTGCTCTCAGTGCGAACTCCCGGGTCGGGCGCCAGCCGTCCGTGTCGTCGTGCACGTAGAGGTGGAACTCCTCGACCGACCACTCGCACTCGAAGTCGGCCAGCTCACCGAAAGCCTTGTCGAGGCTAGCCTCGGGAAGGTCGTGGGCGATCGTGACATGCGGGTGATAGGGAAATGTGAGCTTCTGGTCGAGCGGACCCTGCCGGACCGTGTTGGCCAGTTGCTCACAACCCGAGATGCCCTGCACCACAGCCACGAAGACGACCGGTGAGACCGGCCGGAACGTGCCGGTGCCGCGTAGATGGACACCGAAGGGAGCGACCCTGGAGGCCGCTGACTCGAGATGGCTCTCGACGTCCGGCAGCAGATCCTCGTGGATCTCCGTCGGTGGCACAAGCGTGATGTGCGTCGGGATCATGGTCGCCGTCGCGTCCCCAAGAGACGTCCGGTAGTCCTGGAGCTGACTTGCCCACGGCTCCGGGATAGCGATGGCAACACCGATGGTGCGCATGCGCCGACCTTACTAGCCGCGAGGCGCGGCGGGGGCCACAAAGCCAACCCGCTCGTAGACGTCGGCCAGAGTCTTGCGGGCGACCACGCCCGCCTTCTCCGCACCCTGCTCCAGGATGCCGTCGAGATAGGCCCGGTCCTCGAGGACCTCGAAGGTCTTCTCCCGGAACGGCGTGACGTAGTCGACGACCACCTCGGCGAGGTCCTTCTTCAGGTCGCCGTAGCCCTTGCCCGCATACTTGCCGACCAGGGTGTCGATGTCGGCGCCGGTCAGCGCGGAGTAGATCCGCAGCAGGTTGGAGACACCGGGCTTGGCCTCCTCGTCGAAGCGGATCTCCATCTCCGAGTCGGTGACGGCGGAGCGGATCTTCTTCGCCGAGACCTTCGGGTCGTCGAGCATGTCGATCAGGCCGCTCGGGCTCGAGGCCGACTTGGACATCTTGATCGTCGGGTCCTGGAGGTCGTAGATCTTCGCGACCTCCTTGAGGATGTAGGGCTCAGGAAGCCGGAAGGTCTTCTTGTAGCGGCTGTTGAACCGCTGCGCCAGGTCGCGAGTCAGCTCGAGGTGCTGCCGCTGGTCCTCGCCGACCGGGACGTACGCCGGGCGGTAGAGCAGGATGTCGGCGGCCATCAGCATCGGGTAGGAGAAGAGGCCGACCGAGGCCGCGCCCTCGCCGCCTTTGGCGGACTTGTCCTTGAACTGGGTCATCCGGCGGGCCTCACCGAAGGAGGTGATGCACTGCATCACCCAGCCGAGCTGGGCGTGCTCGGGAAGGTGGGACTGGACGAAGATCGCGGACCGCTCCGGGTCGACACCGGCGGCCAGCAGCTGGGCGGCAGCCCGCCGCGTACGCTCCCGCAGGACCTTCGGGTCCTGCTCGACGGTGATCGCGTGCAGGTCGGCGATGAAGAAGAAGGGCTCGTGTTCCTCCTGCAGGCTCACCCACTGCCGGACAGCGCCGAGATAGTTGCCGAGGTGGTAGGAGTCCGCGGTCGGCTGGATGCCGGAGAGGACCCGGGGCCGAGTCGTGGGAGCGGTGCTTCCGGTCATGTGCGCATTCTGTCAGCCAGTCGCCGAAAGGCTCGAAATGACAGAGGATCCTGCCCGCGGCACTGATCTGCGTGCCGGCCATGGGCCTCGACGCCCCCCGTGATCAACGTCGAGGACCATGGTCGCCCGCAGTCTTGATGGCCGCAAGCAGGATCCGCATGACCCATCAACGACAGACCATCGGCGGGGTTACCGAAGAAGTGCAGCCAATTTCTTACGAGTTTGTGGACCTCCTGAGAGGCTCTACTCACTGCGGATTCGATGGTCCGTCGAATGCCCGTTCCCCGCGGGATACGTGCCCCTGTTAGCCTGGTTGGTCGACCCGCGGATCCTCCAAGGGGTCCGCAGCCTCGGGGCCAGCAGCCGTTTCGGCCTCGAGGCCAGGCGACCCTCGAGGAGACTTGTGAACCACACGTCCGCTGCCAACGCGCGCATGCTGCTCGCGACCGACCTGGACGGGACCTTCCTAGCCGGCGACCCCGAAGCGAAGGTCAAGCTCTACCAGACGCTGAGCCGCCGCGAGGACGTACTGCTGTCCTTTGTCACCGGGCGCGGGCTGGAATCCGTGCTGCCCCTGCTCGCCGACCCGACCATCCCGACGCCCGACTTCATCATCTGCGATGTCGGCGCGACCATCGTGACCGGACACGACCTGCTCGCCGTCGAGCCGATCCAGCAGGACATCGCGGCCAAGTGGCCCGGCGAGCTCACCGTGCTCGAGAAGATCGGCGACCGGCCCGGGCTGGTCCGTCAGAACGTGCCCCAGGACCGCCGGGTCTCCTACTTCTGCGACCCCGAGGCGGTCACCGACGACCTCGCCCCGCTGGTGGCGGAGATCGGCTGCGACCTGCTCTACTCCGCCGGCCACTATCTCGACGTCCTGCCCGGCGGGATCAACAAGGGCCACACCGTCACCAAGCTCGTCGAGCACCTCGGCATCTCGAAGGACCGCGTGCTGGTCGCCGGCGACACTCTCAACGACCTGTCGATGTACGACATCGGGTTCCCGGGCGTCTGCGTCGGTGAGTCCGAGGACCTGCTGCTGGACGCGACCCGCGACAAGGAGCGTACGTTCCACGCGACCGCACCCGGCACCGGCGGGATCCTGCAGGCGATCAGGCACTTCAACCTGCTCGACGACGAGCACATCTACGACCCGGAGAACGACGCCGACGACCCGGGGAAGTCCGACCTCGTCATGGTCTACCACCGGCTCCCCTATGACGAGGTGATCGAGGAGGGAGAGGTCAAGCGCCGGCGTCCGAAGTCGCCCAACGGCATCATCCCGACGCTGCTGTCGTTCTTCACGGAGCGCACCGGATCCTGGGTCGCCTGGTCCATCGACGACCCCAAGCGCGGCAAGTTCGCGACCCACACGGTCGTCGACCCCAAGCTCTACCCCGGCCTGGTGGCCTCCCGGCTGCCGCTGTCGAAGAAGGACGTCGACGTCTTCTACAAGCGCTTCTCCAAGGAAGCGTTCTGGCCGCTGCTGCACACCTTCTGGGAACGCGCGAAGTTCAAGGAGGAGGACTGGCAGGTCTACTGCCGGGTCAACAAGGCCTTCGCCGAGCAGGCGGCTGCCGAGGTGGCGTACGAGGGCATCGTCTGGATCCACGACTACAACCTGTGGATGGTGCCGGCCTATCTGCGTGAGCTGCGGCCGGACGTGAAGATCGCGTTCCTGCACCACACCCACTTCCCCGGCGCCGACGTGTTCAACGTGGTGCCGTGGCGGCGCGAGATCATCGGGTCGCTGCTGCAGTGCGACTACATCTCGTTCCACATCCCCCGCCAGGTCGAGAACTTCGTCGACGTGGCGCGTGGCGTGGCACCGGTCGAGGTGATCGAGACCGAGGACTCCGCGCCGCGGTTCCGCACCTACGGCTTCGCTCTCGGTCTGGACACCATGCCCTCGGTGATCGACGTCGGCGGGCGCCGCGTCCACCTGGGCGCCAACCCAGTGAGCGTCGACACCAAGCGGATCGAGCAGACGCTGGCCTCGCCTGCGGTGCAGGAGTCGATCGCTCGGGTCAAGGACGAGTTCGAGGGGCAGCGGATCGCGCTGGCCGTCTCGCGGCTCGACTACACCAAGGGCGTCCTGCAGCAGCTCGAGGCCTTCGAGCGGGCTCTGCTCGAGGACCCCTCCCTGCTGGGCGAGCTGTCGCTGGTGCTGGTGTGCGTGCCCGCGGCCGGCGAGATGACCGTCTACAAGACGCTGCAGAACCAGATCGAGCAGGCGGTCGGACGGATCAACGGCCGGTTCTCGCGGATGGGCTGGATGCCGGTCCACTTCTATTTCCGGCCGATCCCGTTCGAGGAGCTGCTCGCCTACTACGCCAATGCCGACGTCATGTGGATCACCCCGCTGCGCGACGGTCTCAACCTGGTCGCGAAGGAGTACGCCGCGGTCCACGGTCTCCGCGGCACGAGCGGCACGCTGGTGCTCTCCGAGTTCGCCGGGGCGGCCGCGGAGCTGCGGGGCGCGGTGCTGACCAACCCCCACGACGTCTCCGACATGGTCCGGGTCTTCCTGCAGGCCGTCGACATGGACGAGGCCGAGGCCAAGGACCGGATGCGCGGGCTGTGGGACACCATCCGTCACCACGACTCCAAGGCCTGGGCCGACGGATTCCTGGCGGCGGTCGAGGCGGCCACCTCGTCCGCCCCGGGCGACGAGGTGGAGCTCTAGGCGCGGCGCCGGTGGATGCTGGTGCTCCACAGCAGCACCAGCATCCCGGCGGCGGCCAGGCCGGCACCGACCAGCGGCGCCTCGCGGACGCTCCATACGTCGAGGGCCAGACCGCCGGCGAAGGCGCCGAGGGCGTTGGCGATGTTGAGGCTGGCATGGTTCATCGCGGCGCCCAGCGTCACCGCGTCGTCGGCCACGTCCATCAGACGCACCTGCAGGTTGATCACCAGCACCGACGCCACCGCCGTGGTCAGGAAGGCGACCGGCGCGAGCCACCATCCGGCGGGGGCGACCAGCCAGAAGAGCGTCAGCACTGCCACCATGCCGAGGCTGCTGGCCAGCAGCGAGCCCATCACCGACCAGCGCGCCAGCTCGCCCGCGATCCAGGTGCCGACGACCATGCCGGTGCCGAAGGCGAAGACGAACCACGGCACCGCACCCTCGGCCAGGCCGGCCGTGTCGGTGACGATCGGGGCGATGTAGGAGTAGGCCGCGAACATGCCGCCGAACCCGATCGCCCCCGCGAGCATGGTCAGCCAGACCTGCTTGTTGGTGAAGAACCGGCCGGCCTCGCTACGGCCGGTCGCGTTCGGGTCGCCCGGGAAATGGGGCACCGAGAGCTGCACCAGAAGAACGGTCAGCAGGGCGAGACCTGCTGCGGCTGCGTACGGGGCCCGCCAGCCGGCGCTCTGACCCAGCCAGGTGGCGAAGGGGACACCGATCACGTTGGCGACCGAGAGTCCGAGCATCACCAGCGCGACCGCACGGCCGCGGTGCTTGGGCGCGGCCATCGACGTCGCGACGATGCTGGCGACACCGAAGTAGGCGCCGTGCGGCAGCCCGTCCAGGAACCTAGCGACCAGCAGCATCTGGTAGTCCACGGCGGCCGCGCTGAGCACGTTGAACAGGGCGTACGCGGCCATCAGCGACAGCAGCAGTCCCTTGCGCGGAAGATGGGCCACGAAGAACGAGAGGATCGGTACGCCGACCACCACCCCGACCGCGTAGGCGCTGATGAGGTGGCCGGCCGTGGAGGTGCCGACCCCGACACCCTCGGCGATCTCCGGCAGCACGCCCATGGTGACGAACTCGGTCGTACCGATCGCGAAGCCACCCGTCGCGAGGGCGATCATGGCGATCGCGAACCGGACGGGGGTGACCGGCCTCAGGGCGGTCTCGGAGCTGGCGGTGTCGGTCACTACTGCCTAACCTTCCGCGATTTCAGCGCTATTCCACGAATCGGTGTGACCCGTGTCCCGCTTACCAGGCACGGTTGTCAACCATAGTTGACACTTCGTCGATGTCAACCTAAATTGACACCATGACGGATGCCAAGGATCTCGCCGAGTCGGCCGCGAGCGCCGACCCGAGCACCGGACTGCGAGCCGCACTCGCGCTGCGTCGCCTCGCCGACGCGCTGGAGCGGCTACAGGTGGCGAACGCCCGCCGGCAGGGGTGGGCATGGCAGGAGATCGCCGATGCGCTGGAGGTCAGCCGGCAGGCGGTCCACAAGAAGTACGCGAAGGAGATGTGATGTTCGAGAGGTTCACCAGGCCGGCCCGCGATGCGGTGACCGCGGCCCAGACGTACGCCACCGAACTCGGTCACGACCGCATCGGCGACGACCATCTGCTGCTGGCGATCGGCTCCGGCAGCGAGTCGTCCGCCGCCCGAGCGCTCGCGGGAGCCGGGGTGGATTCCGCCGCGCTGAAGGCGGAGGTCGAGCGTGCCCACGGGCGCCTGGGCGACGACGACGCCGACGCGCTGTCCACGCTAGGGATCGACCTGGACGCGGTGCGGTCCAAGGTGGAGGAGGTCTTCGGCGCCGGCGCCCTGGACAGCGGGAAGCCACGCCGCCGGTTCGGCGGACACATCCCTTTCACCAAGGACGCCAAGAAGGTCCTCGAGCTCTCCCTACGCGAGGCGATCCGGCTCGAGGACCGCTCGATCGGCACCGAGCACATCCTGCTCGGCATTCTTCGGGCGGAGGGGGAAGGACATGCTGCACTACGGGCCCTCGGCGTGGATGTTACTGCGCTGCGCAGCGCGCTGGAGCACGGCAAGGCCGCCTGACACCGAGGCGCCAGGCGGCCTGTCGAGCGCGGGATCAGCCGGCGAGGTGGGACCAGGACGGGGCCAGCTCGGCCCACGGACCCACCGCCGCGACCTCACCGTCGACCATGACGACGACGCGGTCGGCCTGAGCGAGCGCGGCTCGCTTCGAGGTGGCTCCGATGACCGTCGTGTGCCGGTCGCGAAGCGCCCGCCAGAGCTCGATCTCGGTGGCCGCGTCGAGAGCGCTGGAGACGTCGTCGGCCAGGAGCAGCTCGGTGTCGGCGGCCAGTGCCCGCGCCAGGGCGAGGCGCTGGACCTGTCCCCCGGAGAGGCGTACGCCCCGGTGACCGACGATCGCGTCGGCGCCGCCCGCCTCCTTGACGTCCAGCCCCAGCCGCGCGTCGGCGACAGGGCTGTCGAACGGCCGGTCGTGACCCAGCCGGATGTTGTCGGAGAACGTGCCCGAGAGCACCCGTGGCACCTGGGCGACGTACGCGACCTGCCCCGGCCTCAGGAAGGCCTGCGGGTCCGCGACCAGCTCGTCGTTCCACCGGATCGTGCCGGTGTGCTCGATGAGGCCGGCCAACGACGCCAACAGGGACGACTTGCCGGAACCCACCTGCCCGACGAGGAGGACCAGCTCGCCACGCTCGATGGTGAGCGAGACGTCCGAGACGCCGATCGTGCCGTCGTCGTGGACCGCCGACAGGGCCGAGAGCTCCAGTGACTCGAGCGGCACCCGGTCGACCGGACCCGGATCGGGTGCATCGCCGGAGACCAGGTCGACACCCGGCGGCAGGTCCATCAGGTCCCGGCCACCGGCGAATCGGCTGGTCTCCTTCTGCCACGCGCGTGTGCCAGGAGCCTCGGTGACGACCATGCCGGCCACCCGGCCGAACCAGTCGAAGCCCGAGACAGCGTTGGCCACCAGCAGCGCGGTGGCCAGACCCCAGCCTCCGCCGAAGTAGATGCCCCAGGCAGCCACGACACCGCACTGCACCATCAGCGCGGGCACCCCGTCGAGGAATGCCTGCACCCGGTGCTCCTTCACCGCTGCCTCGACCCGGCCCGAGTCCACGTGCTGCAGGTGGGCGTGGACCTGCGGCGTCGCCGCGGCCAGCTTCACGGTGCGTACGGACTCCAGCGCGGACACCACCGCGCGGCCGAACCGGGCGCGAGCGGCGGACGACGCCGCGGCCGAGCGGCCGGCGATCGGCCGGCCGACCGCGGAGGCCAGCGCCGAGGTGACCATGACGATCAGGAGCACGGCGCCCGCGAGCGCGGTGCCGGCGAGCAGGGCCGTGATCGTCGCGATCACCAGACCGTTGACGAAGTCGACCCAGCGGTCGGCGTAGCGGGCGTAGCGGTCCGCGTCCATCGACCGGGCGACGACCTCGCCGGGCGGCGTACGCGTCAGGCGGTGCTGCCGGGTCTGGCCGTAGAGCACGGCCATCCGGGCGCGCAGCATGACCTCGATCCACCAGCGCGGGTAGCGGTAGAAGGCGTCGGCGAGCATCAGCGGAGCAGCCAGCAGGCTGACCACCAGCAGCACGGACAGCACCGTCGGCCGGCCGCCGTCCTGCAGCGACTCGACGATCCGGCCCCACAGGAGCCCGGTGAAGGCACCCTGCGCACCGGTCATCGAGGCGAACAGGAAGAGCAGCGCACCCGCCACACCCCACTCGGGGCGCAGGAACAGGACGTGCAGCATCCCGCGGGCCAGCGACGGACCGGTGCCGACCTCCGGGAGCTCCGGCGGAGCACCCGCCCGACGCTTGCCTCCGACGTTCCCCTCCGCGACGTGGTCGAGGGTCGAGTGGTCGACGGGCTTGGTATCCGGCGACGGTGAGTCGTGGTGGTCGGTGCGGCTGGCTTCGAGCAGGTCACGGAACGGCCCGGGCGCGGTCGCCAGCGAGGCCCGCAGACCGTGCTGGATCACCCGGCCGTGGTCGAGCACGGCGACATGGGGCGCCCGCTCGATCGTGGAGAGCCGATGGGCGATCAGGATGCCCGTGCGCCCGGTCAGCAGCCGATCGGCGGCCGCGACCACCCGCCGCTCGGTGAGCGGATCCATCCGCGCGGTCGCCTCGTCGAGCACGACCACGCGTACGTCGCGCACCAGCAGCCGCGCGAAGGCGACCAGCTGCTCCTCCCCCGCCGACAGCGAGGTGCCACCGGGACCGAGCAGGGTGTCGAGCCCGTCGGGCAGACCAGCGACCCACTCGGACAGTCCGAGCCGGGCGACCGCCCGCTCGATGTCCTCGCGCGGACGCGAGTCGTCGAAGAGGGCGATGTTCTCCGCGAGCGTGCCGGCCAGGATCTCCGTACGCTGCGTCACCACGCCCACGGAGGCACGCAGCTGCTGCAGGTCGAGGTCGCGTACGTCCACGCCACCGAGGAACACCGAGCCGCGCGGCGGCTCGACAGCCCGGGAGAGCAGCGAGGCGAGCGTCGACTTCCCCGATCCGGTGCGACCGACCAGGGCGATGGTGTCGCCCGCGGGCACGGTGAGCGAGATGCCCTGGAGGGCGAAGGTGCCCTCGGCGTAGGAGAAGGTCAGGTCGCGCAGATCGACCTCGAGCGCTCCCCCGCCCGGCACCGGCTCGCCGCCCTCGGGCTCCGGCTCGGCGGCCATCATCTGGCGCAGCCGGATGACCGCGCCCAGACCCGCCTGGATGTCGGGAAGATGGTTGGCGAGCATCGCGATCTGACCGACGAACGTGCTCGTGACCAGGAACAGCGTCACCAGCGCGCTGATCCCGAGCCGGTCCGTCGCGGCGAGCGCCACTCCGGCCAGACCGATGCCGGCCAGCAGGGAGTGGAGCAGCACGCCGGCGCGGCGGCCGACCTTCGCCTCGACCGTGACCACGGCGCGGAACTTCTCGTGGACCGTCGCCGACAGCCGGGCCACCCGGGCGACCACGTGGTCCTGGCCCAGGCTCGTGCGCAGGTCGTCACGCCCGGCGATGCCCTCCTCGAGCACGGCGGCGTGGTCGGTCCAGGAGGCTTCCTCGATGACCTTGAGCTGGGAGATCTTGCCCAGCAGGCCGCGGATGACGAACCACGTCACCGTCGCGAGGAGCGGGAACAGGATCGCCGCCGGCCACCAGGTGAAGCTGGCCACGATCCACATCGGCAGCGCGGCGAAGACCGAGCGGAACAGCATCCACAGCTGCCAGCGCAGCAGGTTGCCGACCTCGTGGGAGTCGTCGTCGACCCGGTCGAGGATCTCGCCGACGGCCTGCTCGCTCAGCTCGGAGAGCGGCTGGCGCATGGCGGCCTGGAGCACGTCCTCGCGCAGCTTGCCCTCGGCCCGGTCGGAGACGCCGACCCAGGCGATCTTCGCCGTCGAGTCGACGAGCGAGGCGCCGATCACGCACAGCGCGAGCCAGCCGACCAGGCTGGCGGTCGGGTTCTCGGCGAGCCGTCCGGCGACGACGGTGCCGATCGACTGGGCGACCATGGCCACGGCCAGGGCGACCAGCGCGGCGACCGTCACCGGCCCCTTGAGGCGTCGCCAGTCGACCTGCCGGCTCGGGTCGGCAGGGGCGGCGGGAACTCCGAGAGCCTTGCCTGAGGTGGGCACGGGTGGAGTCGAGAGGGTCGCAGTCATCAATAGATCACGGTAGGCGCGACCACCGACACTCACCTAAAGGTTTTCCGCCCGTCGCCCCCATCAAACCCCACTCTGACCTGGACCTATAGGAATCAGAAGAAAGATCTGGAGAGCAGGATCACCTCTGCCCGGAAGGCATCCGGACAACGGACGACGGCCCGGCACGGACGATTCCGTGGCGGGCCGTCGCCGGTCGATCAGAAGGAGTCGAACGGCTCACCCGACACCGACCCCGCGGGCCGTCACTCCTCGACGGAGCCACCTTCGTCCGGAGTCGTCAGCGACTCCATGGAGATCCCGGTGAACTCGTCCACCCTCACCTGCCGGGTGCTGCCATCGCGCAGGGTGAGCGTGACGTGGCTGAACTCGGGCGTCGTGCGAGCGTTCTCCGAGGCCTCGGTGATCGGATCATCCGGCCACCAGGCAGCGTAGTGCCCGTCGTTGACGGTGGCAGTCACGGCGCCTTGAGCTGCGGTGTGCAGGACCAGGCCGACGACGTCCGCCCCGACTAGGCCCGTGGACGACCGCTGGCTCTCGGCGTCGTCGCCCATCACGCCACCGATGCTGCCGAATGCGCCGTCGGCGTCGACCGTGACCGGCTCGGCGCCGGGACCGCCCGGCGTCTGGCCGTAGAGGCCGGCCGGCTCGCCGTTGCGGAGCATGCACACCGCCTCCGTGAGCCCGTCGGGGGTGGCGAGATAGACAAGTGTCCACCCGCCGCGACGCTCCGCGACGTACGTCTTCATCTCCGGCCCCTGGCGACCGGGCAGGAAGTCCCAGAATCCGCCGACGCAGGCTTGTGCCGCGTCCTCGGTCTCGGCCGCAGTGAGCGGCGACGGGACCGGTGTCCACGCCGCCGCGGGGGCCGGTCCACCGAGGACGCTGGGAGCCGCGATGGCGGCGGCCGCTGCCGCCGCGGTCACGGCGAGCGCGAGCCCGACACGTCGCCGGTTGACTCGGGTACGCGGCGCGACAGGTTCCGCGGTCGACGCTGCCGGCTTGGCGACCTGCGCGTCGTGAGCCGTGATCCGGGCCAACAGATCCTGGGCCGCCGGGTCACGGGCCACATCGAGTGCCTCCGGGGTGACAGCGGGATCGAGGGTGCGGAGCACACGGTCGGTGTTCATGAGGAGCTCCTTGCGGTAGCTGTGGGAGTGACGGGTTGGGGGCACGCCGCGGCGAGGGCACGCAAGGCGCGTCGGGCGCGGCTCAGCCGCAGGCGGTAGGCCACCGGCGAGATACCCAGGACCTCGGCGGCCTGGCGGGTGGTCAGGCTGTCCCAGACGGTGAGCGCGATGGCCTCCTGGTGCACCAGACTGAGCCGTCGCCAGGCAGTGGCCAGATCGACACGTGCTGCCACCAGGTCCGGCTCGAGCCCGACCGTTCCCGGGCCGACCAGCTGAGCGTCGGCGATCCGAAGCGTCAACTGCTGCCGCCGTTCTGCCGCCCGATACTCGTTGCTCAGCGTGCGATGGGCGACGCCGAAGAGCCACGCCCGTTGTTCGTCGTGCACCCTCGGGATCTCGGCGTACCGTCGCCAGGCGACCAGGTAGACCTGCGCGACCACGTCCTCGGCGTGGGAGGGATGCACGCGACGCTCGATGAACCTGCGCAGGTCGGCGTACGTTGCTTCGTAGAGGCGCGTGAAGGCCGCCTCGTGACTCGGCGGGCTGTTCTCGTTGTGTCCCATACCCTTCACATGTCCGCTGACGGATGCATGTGTCACCGTACGGGCCGAGTCGTACTCCACGCGATCACGGCGTTCGCACCGTCGGACACTCGACCGCAGCCATCGGCCTGTCGACAGCAGCTCGAAAAAACACAGGGCGGCCCGGCACGGGTTCGTGCCGGGCCACCCTCACGCGTTGCTGATCAGAGAGAGTCGATCGCCTCGTTGAGCGTCGCGGACGGACGCATCACGGCGGTGACCTTCTCGGCGTCGGGCATGTAGTAGCCGCCGATGTCGGCCGGCTTGCCCTGGACCGCGAGGAGCTCCTCGACGATCTTGTCCTCGTTGGCGGCGAGGGTCTCGGCGAGGCCCTTGAACGCCGCGGCGAGCTCGGGGTCCTCGGTCTGGGCGGCGAGCTCCTGGGCCCAGTAGAGACCCAGGTAGAAGTGGGAGCCGCGGTTGTCGGTGGTGCCGAGCTTGCGACCCGGGGAGCGGTCGTTCTCGAGGAAGGTCGCGGTCGCCCGGTCGAGCGCGCCGGCGAGCACCTTCGCGGCCGGGGCCGAGGCCTGCTCGGCGTACTTCTCGAACGACGGCACCAGCGCGAAGAACTCACCCAGCGAGTCCCAGCGGAGGTAGTCCTCCTCGACCAGCTGCTGCACGTGCTTCGGCGCCGAGCCGCCCGCGCCGGTCTCGAACAGACCGCCGCCGGCGATCAGCGGGACGATGGAGAGCATCTTCGCCGACGTACCGACCTCGAGGATCGGGAACAGGTCGGTGTTGTAGTCACGCAGCACGTTGCCGGTGACCGAGATGGTGTCCTCGCCGTTGCGCAGGCGCTCGAGCGAGTAGGCGGTGGCCAGGGCCGGCGCCAGGATCTTGATCTCCAGACCCTCGGTGTCGTGCTCGGTGAGGTAGGTGGTGACCTTCTTGATCAGCTCGGCGTCGTGCGCACGGGTCTCGTCGAGCCAGAAGACCGCCGGGGTCTTGGAGTCGCGGGCCCGGTTGACGGCCAGCTTCACCCAGTCGCGCACCGGGATGTCCTTGGTCTGGCAGGCGCGCCAGATGTCACCGGCCTCGACGTCGTGCTCGATGAGCACCTCGCCGGCGGAGTTGAGGATGCGTACGGTGCCGGCGGCGGCGATCTCGAAGGTCTTGTCGTGCGAGCCGTACTCTTCGGCCTTCTGCGCCATGAGACCGACGTTGGGGACGGTGCCGATGGTGGCCGGGTCGAGCGGGCCGTTCTTCTTCACGTCGTCGATGACGGTCTGGTAGACGCCCGCGTAGGAGGAGTCCGGGATGACCGCGAGGGTGTCGGCCTCGCCGCCGTCAGCACCCCACAGCTTGCCGCCGTTGCGGATCAGTGCCGGGATCGAGGCGTCGATGATGACGTCGGAGGGGACGTGCAGGTTGGTGATGCCCTTGTCGGAGTTGACGTAGGACAGCTTCGGGCCGTTCTGCAGGGCGGCCTCGAAGGCGGCCTTGATCTCGGCGCCGTTGGGCAGGGCGTCGAGGCCCGGCAGGATGGTCCCCAGGCCGTCGTTGGCCGACAGGCCGGCCTTGGCGAGGTCCTCACCGTAGGTCTCGAAGACGTCCTTGAAGAACGCCTTGACCACGTGGCCGAAGATGATCGGGTCGGAGACCTTCATCATCGTCGCCTTGAGGTGCAGCGAGAAGAGCACGTCGTCGGCCTTCGCCTTCGCGATCGCGTTGGCGAGGAAGGCGTGCAGGTGGGCGGCCTCCATCTTGGTGGCGTCGACGATCTCGCCGGCGAGCACGGGCAGCTCGGCCAGCAGCGTCTCGGTCGTGCCGTCAGCCTTCTCCAGAACGATGGAGAGGGTGTCGTCGGCCGCGAGGGTCACCGACTTCTCGTTGGACTTGAAGTCGTGCTCACCCATGGTGGCGACGGTGGTCTTGGAGCCCTCACCGAAGGGCTTGTTGGTGTGCGGGTGGGCCTTGGCGTACGCCTTGACCGAACCCGGCGCGCGCCGGTCGGAGTTGCCCTCGCGCAGGACCGGGTTGACCGCGGAGCCCTTGACCTTGTCGTACTTGGCCCGGATCTCCTCCTCCTCGGGCGTGCTGGGCGCCTCGGGGTAGTCGGGGATCTCGTAGCCCTTCTCCTGCAGCTCCTTGATCGCGGCCTTGAGCTGCGGGATGGAGGCGGAGATGTTGGGCAGCTTGACGATGTTGGCTTCCGGCGTCTTCGCCAGCTCACCGAGCTCGCCGAGCGCGTCGTCGGCCAGGCCGAACTGCGCCAGGATGCGCGCGGCCACCGAGATGTCACGCGTCTCCACCTCGACGCCCGCCTTGGCCGCGTAGGCCGAGACGATCGGAAGGAAGGAGTACGTCGCGAGCAGCGGCGCCTCGTCGGTGTGGGTGTAGATGATTCGTGCGGCCATTGCTGTGGCTACTCCTGACGAAACGAAAGTGTCTTGACATCAAGATAACAGAGAAGGTGGCACAACGCCGCCCCGCCCCACCTAAGCACCACGATGTGCCGTCGCAAAAGAGTTACTGTGTGTCAACACCTCCTTGTTGTTCAGGTGACTGCTGGTGCCTGAGTGCTTCTCGGGTGTCGATGGGTCTGACCGACGTCAACAGACATTGAAGGGTTTAAGGGGACATGACTGAGGAATCACTGTCGGCTGCTGAGCCGACCTTCATCCAGAAACTGGCAGCCGAGGTCATCGGCACCTTCATCCTCGTGTTCATCGGCTGCGGTTCGGTCGTCGCGATCCTCGCTGGCCGCAGCCACACCGGGCAGCCGACCTGGGCACTCGAGGTCGCGGCCGTCGGCCTCGCGTTCGGTATCGCCGTCGTGATCGGTGCCTACACCTTCGGCCGCATCTCCGGCGGCCACTTCAACCCGGCGGTGACCCTCGGCGTGGCCACGGCCGGCCGGATCAGCTGGAAGGACGCGGGCGCCTACATCGGCGCTCAGTTCGTCGGCGCGACCATCGGCGCGCTCGCGCTGTTCGTCATCGCCATCTCCTCGGGCTACAACTCCTGGAACGACGGCGGCCTCGGCGCCAACGGCTTCGGCGACGGAGCCGGCACCGGCATCATCGGCGCGATCCTGGTCGAGCTGATCCTCACCTTCATCTTCGTCTTCGTCATCCTCGGCGTCACCGACGTCCGGGCCGGCACCAACGCCGCCATGGCCCCGCTCGCCATCGGTCTCGCGTTGGCCGCGATCCACTTCGTCGGCATCCCGCTGACCGGCACCTCGGTCAACCCCGCCCGCTCGTTCGGTCCCGCGCTCTTCTCCGGCACCGACGCGCTGATCAACCTTCCGCTCTTCCTGATCGTCCCGGCCCTCGGCGGCGCGCTCGCCGGCCTCGTCTACCCGCTGCTCTTCGACAAGGACGGCTCCGAGATCGCAGGTGCCGGCCTCGCCTTCGGTGGCGACAACCTGCGCCCGGCCGTCCCGTCCTGGGACTCCCAGGCTGCCGCACCGGCTGCCCCCGCGGCAGCTCCGGCGGCTCCGGCGGCTCCGGCGGCTCCGGCGGCTCCGGCCGCTGCTGCGGCGGCGCCCGCCGCTCCCGCAGCTCCCGCCACCCCGGCAGCACCTTCGGCTCCGGACACCAGCGACCGCACCGTCGTCTCCGGTGGCGCCGGCAGCGGCCAGCCGGCCTGGCAGCAGCCGACCCAGACCGCCGAGGGCGAGCTGCCGGTCTACGAGCAGGACGGCTGGCTCCCTCGACGGCTACATCGTGATGGAGTACGTCGGCGGCAAGTCCCTGAAGGAGCTGGCCAACGAGCGGCGCACCCCGGAGGGG
>NZ_JBHVKN010000112.1:0-16611 GCF_042798075.1 Nocardioides sp. NPDC057772 | reverse complement strand
GTGCCGGCTCGACCTGCCTGAGTGACGTCTCGGCGGGGTTGGGTCAGCGGATCGTGCTGGTGGCCGCCGAGGTGGCGGTCTTGGTGTAGTAGCCCGCCTTGCGGCCGGTCACCCGGACGCGGATGCGGTCACCGCGGTCGACGGACCGGAGTCGGTACGTCTTCCCGGTCGCTCCCGAGATCGCGACGCCGTTGCGCAGCCACTGGTAGGAGAAGGTGATCCCCGAGGGCTTCCAGGTGCCCGGGTAGGCGGTGAGCAGGTAGCCGACCCGGCGGGTGCCGCCGATGGTCGGTGTGGCCGCAGTCAGATATCCCGCCGCGATCCGGGCCGTCGCGGCGCTCGTCCGGACGCCGGGGTTGGCGGCGGGCCACGACGAGGAGTACGCCGTCACCCTGACCCGGATCTCCTTGGTGTGGTCGGCGCCGGCGAGCTTGTAGGTCGACGCGGTGGCGCCCGAGATCGGGACCCCGTTCCTCAGCCACTGGTACTTCACCGACGTGGCCGTCGGGCTCCAGGAGCCCTTCGTCGCCGTCAGGGTGTAGCCGACCCGCGGGGTGCCGCTGATCGTCGGCGGCGCGGTGCTCGCGATGGTCTGCGGGTTGCAGGTGTAGAGCTCGATCCCATCGACGAACCAGCCGATGAACGAGCCGACGTTGTCGCCGCGTACGACCCACTGGAACTGGACGGTCTTGCCGGCGAACGCCGACAGATCGACCCGAGAGCTCATCCAGCCGTTCGAGTCACCACCGAAGCCGGTCAGCGGCCGGGTGGGGCTGTTGAGCAGCAGCTTCTGCTTCGGGCCGTTCACCCAGGCCGTGGACGGGATGGCGGTCGCGACGCCGTTGACCAGCAACCGTGCCTCGCCGCCGTCGTAGTACTCGGGCGTGGGGTAGGCGGGGTCGCTGCCGGTGTACCACTCGAAGAGGTACCAGTGGCTGAACCGGAGATAGGTCCGCTTCCCCGCCGGCACGTTGATCGCAGCCGTTGTCAGGCCGCTGGCCGTCGGGTCGCCGTACGTCTCCGGGTCGGGGTTCATGCCGAAGTCGGAGCCGTTGCCGTCACGGTCGTTCGCGGGGATGCCCTGCGCCGCGTCGGGTGCCGGGTTCCACAGCACACCGCGGCTGAGCGACGGGGTCGCCAGCGCGGCTTTGCCGGTGCTCCCGGCGGGGCAGGTGTTGGGCGCCTCCGCGGGCCGGGTCGCGCCCGTCTTCGTGGGCGACTTGGCCAGCTCGGTCGCGTCGGCGGCGAGGTTGACCTGGGTGCAGTCGCCCGCGGTGAAGCCGGCGGTGCCGGCGGCCACCAGAGCAGAGCAGCCGTTGGCGAGGGTGCGGCGCAGGTCTGCGTACTGGCTTCCGGAGACCAGGTGCTGGATCGCGTAGAGGTAGAGCGTCGCGGTCTTCTGGAGGGTCGGATCACCGGCGTCGATGCCGGTGATCGTGCGGCCGTTGAACGTGCCGCCCTGGGAGATCAGGTACGCCGTCTTGTTGCCGACCCCGCTGTTGGTGTGCACCCCGCCGCCGTCGGCGTAATAGCTGAGGTCGTCGGCCTCCCACAGCGAGCTGGTCATCCGGTCGGGCTGGTCGTGCACCGTCGGGTTCGCGAGATCACGGATCGCGCCGAACGAGGAGTCCTCGCCGACACGCCAGTCGGTCGGGGAGTCACCGGGCGTGGCGTAGCGGTGGTCGACGATCTCGCCCATGATGTCGGCCATCGACTCGTTGATGGCTCCCGACTCGTGCCAGTAGAAGAGGTTGGAGCTCTTCTCGATCACCCCATGGGTCAGCTCGTGCCCGACGATGTCGTCGACCACCAGGCCCTGGCCGAGGTAGATCTGCTGACCGTTCCAGAACGCGTTGTCCATCGGGCACGGCGGCGTGTAGCCCGGCTCGATCGGCTCGCAGTAGCGGGTCGTGGCGGTGACCGCCTTGCCGGTGGCGCCGCTGGGCCAGCCGATCTCCTCGGTCAGGTCGAGCCCGAGCGAGGCGTAGAGGTCGGAGGTCGCGCCGAGCATGTCGTACGTCTTGTCGACGTCGGCGATCCCGGAGGGCGCATCGCCCTCGCGCCGCTTGACCGTGGTGCTCGTCTCGGCGCAGCCGGTCGCCGCGGCGCGGACGTTGGCGTTGTCGCAGACGCGGCGGTTGGCGTGGGCGATCTCGTTGATATGCATGAGTACGCGGCCGGTGCCGGCGTGGGCGAGCACGGTCTCACGGATGCTGGAGCCGTTGGTCACCGAGAACCGGAAGACACTGGCCTTGCCGATCTGCGGCCCGGCGACCAGGTCGTCGTCGTAGAGCCACGTGCCCTCGTCCTCCACGGTGAGGCCGGTGGCTCCGTCGTGGGCCTTGGCGACCACCGCCTTGGCCGCGGCTTCCGCCTTCGAGCGCTTGGAGTCGTCCGGCTGGGCGACCTCGGTCGCGGTGGCGTCGGAGAGGTTGGTGGCCGCGGACGTGAGGCCGCGGGCCTTGTCCAACCCGATGACCACTTCGCCGCCGAGGACCGGGAGGCCGTCGACGTACTGCTCGAACCTGGTCACCGACCCGCCGCCGACGGCCTTGCCGGTCGACGTCTCGCGCAGGTCCTTCTTGTCGGTGCCGAGGGCCTCGGCGGCGCGGTCGAGGTGGGTCTGCGCCGCCTTGGCGGGCTTGACGGCGGTGCCCAGCGGGTCGACGGCCTCGGTCTTCGAACCGATGAAGTCGGCGATGCCGTCGGTGGTGCGATGGATCGTGAGCGGGACGCCGGCGCGGTCCTTGTAGGTCGCGACCGGGTCGGGTTCGGCGGAGGCGGGCGGGGCCATCGGGATGACGCTCAGCCCGCCGAGGGCTAGCGCGGTCGCAGTCAGAGCGACGACGCGTCTACGAGCTGACACTTCGACTCCTTCGGGAGTGGGACCGGCCCGGAGGAGTTTCACGGGCCGACAAAAGACGCCGGCCCGAACCAGCGGCCAGCAGTCTCCCAGTCGATCGCGGGTGCCGTCGCCCGTATTTTCGCGACTTGCGACCGTCTGCATACTCGGTATATACATACTCAGTAACTAGGAGGTGATCGAGTGTCCGTGAAGCACGCACTGCTGGCGCTGCTGGAGAAGCCGCGCTACGGCTATGAGCTGCGCGCCGAGTTCGAGCAGCGCACCGGCGCGAGCTGGCCGTTGAACGTCGGGCAGGTCTATACGACCCTGTCGCGACTCGAGCGTGACGGCCTCGTCGAGGCCGGAGGGACCGACGCGGAGGGACGGTCCCTCTACCAGCTGACCGAGGCCGGCAAGGTCGAGGTCAAGGGGTGGTTCGACACCCCGGTGGAGCGTACGCAGCCGCAGCGCGACGAGCTCGCGATCAAGCTCGCGGTCGCCGTCGCGGTGCCGAGTGTGGACGTCGGCAAGGTCGTCCAGCAGCAGCGCAACGCGACCATGCAGGCGCTCCAGGGGTACCGGCGCCAGTCACGGTCCGGAGCCGGTGACGACCTCGCCGGCGGACTGGTCCTCGACCGGCTCGTCTTCGCGGCCGAGGCCGAGATCCGCTGGCTCGACCACTGCGAGGCCCGGCTCCGCCGGGCGGCCGCGTCGAGCACCGCTCCCGAACCCGTCGATGGAGGAGACCGATGAATGCCGCACTCGCCCACGACCTGCGCCGCCTCAGCCACGACCAGGACCGCTGGCTCGCCGACGCCCGCGAGCGGCTGATCCGCCGCACCCACACCACGCCCGCCGAGCCGGGCACCACCCAGACCAAGGAGTCCACCGATGAGTGAACCCGTCCTCCGGCTCACCGACGTGAGCCGCGTCCACGGCACCGGCGCCGCCGAGGTCCACGCCCTGCGCGGCGTCAGCCTGGCTGCGTACGCCGGTGAGCTGGTCGCCATCATGGGGCCGAGCGGCTCCGGGAAGTCGTCGTTGCTGACCATCGCCGGCGGCCTCGACTCGCCGACCTCCGGATACGTGACCGTCGACGGCCAGGACCTCGGCGAGGCCGGGATCAGCGGGCGCGCCAAGCTGCGGCGTACGTCGATCGGCTATGTCTTCCAGGACTTCAACCTGATCCCGGCCCTGACCGCCGCCGAGAACGTCGCGCTGCCGCTGGAGCTCGACGGCGCCGGTCGCCGCTCGGCGCGGTCCGCGGCGAGGACGGCCCTCGAGGAGGTCGGGCTCGACGGCTTCGCCGACCGGTTCCCCGACGAGATGTCGGGTGGGCAGCGGCAGCGGATCGCGATCGCCCGCGCGATCGTCGGCGAACGTCGCCTGATCCTGGCCGACGAGCCCACCGGTGCGCTCGACACCGAGACCGGCGAGGACATCCTCAAGCTGATCCGCGCGCGCTGCGACGCGGGTGCGGCCGGTGTGCTCGTGACCCACGAGCCGCGCTACGCCAGCTGGGCCGACCGGGTGATCTACGTGCGCGACGGGCTCGTCGTCGACGAGGCCGGCGAGACGCCGAGCACGGTGTTCGCGGACGAGGTGGAGGCATGAGCGGGCGCTTCGGCGGCTGGCGTCTCGCGCTCCGTATCGGGCAACGCGAGGCCTGGCGGGCGAAGTGGCGCAGCCTGCTGGTCGTGCTGATGATCGCGCTGCCGGTGGCGGGTGTGACCGCGGTCGCGGTGACGTACCAGACCTACGACGTCGACACCGTCGAAGGCCTCGATCGCCGGCTCGGCACCGAGGCCGCGGCGAGCATCGACGTCCAGGCGGCCGGCGCGGTCCGGCAGGGGATCGACCCCGAGAACGCGTCCGAGTGGCTCGAGGACTCCGGTGCCGAGCCGCTCGACGCGGTGGGGGTCAAGGCCGTCATCGGGGAGCGCCCGATGCTCGAGGTGATGGACCGGACCTTCGACGTACGCACGGACAAGGGCGTGACCTGGGCCAGCGGCTTGGAGACGGATCTCGACGATCCGCTCGCCGCCGGGCTGACGCGGCTGACCGAGGGTCGCCTGCCCCAGGACTCGGATGAGGTCGTGGTCAACTCGACCCTTGCTCTCCGGGGCCCCGGTATCGGTGAGGAGCTGCAGATCCCGAACGGCGACCTCGACGAGGTCCGCAAGGTCGTCGGCGTCGTCGAGTCGGCGACCGTACGCAACGACGCCTTCGTCGCCGGACCGGACCTTCCGGTCGACTACGCCGGTGACCGCTCGACCTGGCTCGTCGGTGGCGCGCCGGTGACCTGGTCCGACATCGAGGACCTGAACGCGGCGGGTGCCTTCGTGCTCTCGCGCTCCGTCGTGCTGAACCCCTCTGCCGAGGCCCTCGCGGCCGACAAGGAGATCCGTCCGCCGATGGGCGCCCCGGACCCCTCCGAGGTCGTGGTGATCGTCCTCATCGTGGTCATGGTGATCCTCGAGGTGGTCCTGCTGGCCGGCCCGGCGTTCGCGGTCGCGGCACGGCGCCAGGCGCGTGACCTCGCGCTGATCGCCGCCTCGGGAGGGACCGCTCGCCAGTCGCGGCGCGTCCTGCTCGGGATGGCGATCGTCATCGGTGCGGTGGCGGCGGTCATCGGCGCCGTGCTCGGGATCGGGCTGGCGCGGCTGCTCCAGCCGCTCGCGCAGGATCAGGTCTCGGCCTGGTTCGGCCCGTTCGAGGTGCCGTGGCTGCAGGTCCTGGCGGTGGCCGTCATCGGGTTCGCGGCCGCGATCTGTGCGGCGATCGTGCCGGCCTGGATCGCCTCGCGGCAGAACGTCGTCAGCGTGCTGTCCGGGCGACGGTCCGAGGGCCTGCCCTCCCGGCGTTCGCCGATCATCGGGTTGGTGCTGATCGCAGCCGGGATCGCAGCGGCGGCGTTCGGCACGCAGAACGCCCTCAGCGGCATCCCGATCGCCTTCGGCGTGCTGCTCTGCGTCGCCGGGCTGCTGTTCATCCTGCCGGTCCTCGTCTCGCTTGCGGCCCGGTCGAGCGCCCGGATGCCGTTGGCGATCCGCTTCGCGACGCGCGATGCCGATCGGCACCGCACCCGGACGGTTCCGGCCGCCGGAGCGATCGCGGTGACGGTCCTCGGGGTGGTCACGCTCGGGATCGCGTTCAGCAGCGACCAGGAGCAGAACCAGGAGAGCTATCTGCCTTCCTTCGCGATCGGTGACGCCGTGGTGCATCCGCGACACAGCGCGACCGGAGGCGGGACCGATGGCGACGAGTCGGTGGCGCGGTGGGAGGGCATCGCCGCGCAGGTCGAGAAGGCGATCCCGGGCGCGACGGCCACGCCGACGTCCAGCGTGGTGACCGACGACGGGCGTTATGTCGCCGTCGAGAGCGGCGACGGCGAGATCATCTCGCTCGACACCATCTCGGGCGAGTTCGGCGAACTCATCGTCGCCGGGTCCGACGGGAGCCTCCCTCCTGTGGTGGCGCGATCGCTCTCCGAGCGTGACGCCGCCACCGCGGCCGAGACGCTGCGGTCATCCGGAGCGGTGGTGTTCACGACCGACGACGAGCTGCTGCCGTCGAAGTCCGCGCACCTGGTCGTCAGGGAGTGGTCCGAGGAGGACGGTGAGGAGCGCGACGTCGTCGACGTCGAGGTGCCGGCGACCTACCTGGATGTCGGCGAGCGGGCCGCCCCTGCGTACGCCGTCGTGACGCCGGCGATGGCCGAGCAGCTCCGTGTCGAACCGCAGGTCACGGGCCTCTACGTCGAGGACGCCCGGCTCAGCGCCGAGGCTCAGACCGACCTCGACGAGGCCCTCGCCGCCGGCCAGTTCCCCGCGACGATCGTGGTCGAGCGCGGCTACGTGGAGAAGGACTCCGTCGTGATCGTCTGGACTCTGCTGGTCACCCTGGGGTCTGTGCTGATGATCGGTGGCGCGCTGACCGCGACCCACCTCGCGATCAACGACGCCCTCCCCGACCTGGCGACCCTGTCGGCGGTCGGCGCCAGGACGCGTACGCGGCGCGGGGTCGCTGCCTCGTACGCTCTGGTCGTGGCGCTGCTCGGGGCGATCCCGGGCGCGCTGATCGGCTTCGTCCCCGGCATCGCGATCAGCTATCCGATCACGACCGAAGGCTGGCCGGAGCGCGACAGCGTCGCCGCGCACTACCTCGAGATCCCCTGGAGCCTCGTCGCCGTCGTGGTCGTCGGTCTGCCCCTGCTGATCGCGCTCATCGTCGCGGTCACCACCCGCAGCCGGCTCCCCATGGTCGCCCGCGTCGAATAGGGACTTCTGGCGGGCCGAATCCTCAGTTGTGGGTGACGAAACTCGAGTTTCGTCGCCCACAACTGCATTCTCGGCTCGCCAATTCGACCGACTCGGCGGGATTCAGGTTGGTCAGGCCTGACAGAGGCAGAACGGGTGGCCGGCGGGGTCGAGGAAGACGCGGAAGGTCTCGCCGGGCTGGACCTCGTGCTTGGTGGCGCCGAGGGCGATGGTGGCGGCCTCGGCGGTGTCGAGATCGTCGACCATGACGTCGAGGTGAGACTGCTGGGGTACGTCCTGCGAGGGCCACTTCGGGGCGCGGTAGTCCTCGACCGCCTGGAAGTTGAGGGCGCCGCCCTCGCCCCAGGCCTCGGCCCAGGTGCCGTCGTCGTCGACCTTGGTCTCCCAGTCGAACAGCTTTGCGTAGAAGGTGGCCAGGGCTGCCGGGTCGGGGCAGTCGATGACCCATTGCGGATTGCGTGCGATAGCCATGCCTCCGACGTTAGAACCGGTTCCGGACGTTCCGCTTCCGCCTGTCGCGACGCCGTCTCAGAAATATACAGTCAGGGTTGACTGTTTGTTTCTGGCGCGGCAGAGTGCCTGCCTGTGAGTCAGGCCACCCGCGTACCCCAGGACAAACCGCCTCGGGCGCCGCTTCGGCAGGAAGAGCGCACCCGCGCCATGCGGGCGCGGCTCCTCGACGCCACCGTCGAGCTGCTGGCCGAGCGCGGCTTCGCCGGCACCTCGACCACGCTCGTCTCCCAGCGCGCCGGGGTCTCCCGCGGTGCGCAGCTGCACCACTTCCCGGCCAAGAACGACCTGGTCGTGGCGGCGGTCGAGCACATCACCGAAGCCCGTGGCGAGGCGTTGAAGGAGGCGGCCGGAGCGCTCCCGGAGGGCGGGCAGCGTACGCGGCACGTGCTCGCCATGCTCGCCGAGCAGGTCACCTCGCCGGTCTTCGCCGCGGCCCTGGAGCTGTGGGTGGCGGCGCGCACCGACGAGCAGCTCGCCGCGGCGGTGGGTCCGCTCGAGCAGCGGATCGGCCGCGAGCTCCACCGGGCGACGGTCGAGCTGCTCGGTGTGGACGAGAGCAAGCCGGGCGTGCGCGAGCTCGTGCAGGCCACGCTCGATCTCGTCCGCGGCCTGGCTCTGGCTGACACGATCACCGACGACGCCGCCCGACGCGAGCGGATCCTCGATCACTGGGCCGAGGTCCTGGAAAGAGAGCTGCGATGAGCCTGTTGGATCAACTTCTCGAGGACCTCTCCATGGAAGGGTTCGAGCTTCGCCAGGTGGTGGCGGGGCTGAGCGAGGCGGGCTGGCGCGAGCCGACGCCGGCCGAGGGCTGGGACGTCGCCGCCCAGATCGCTCACCTGGCCTGGACCGACGAGGCCGCGCTCGCCGCGACCGAGTGGGTGGCAGGTGACGCGACCGCCTGGGACGAGCTGGTCAACGAGGCCATCAAGAACCCCGAGGGCTACGTCGACGAGTCCGCCCTGGCGATGGCCGCGATGCCGGCGACGGAGCTGCTGCAGCACTGGGACGGCGTACGCGGCGAGCTCGCCGCTGCGCTCGCGAACGTCCCGGACGGGAAGAAGCTGCCCTGGTTCGGGCCGCCGATGTCGCCGGCCTCGATGGCGACCGCGCGGTTCATGGAGACCTGGGCCCACGGGCTCGACGTGCGTGAGGCGCTCGGCCACACCTACGAGCCCAACGACCGCATCAAGCACGTCTGCCACCTCGGCGCCCGCACCCGTGACTTCTCCTACGGCGTGCACGGCCTGACCCCGCCGAGCTCCCCGTTCCGGATAGAGCTGACCGCGCCGTCCGGCGAGCAGTGGGAGTGGGGACCGGAGGATGCGGCGCAGAGCGTCCGGGGCCCTGCGTACGACTTCGCGCGGCTGGTCACCCAGCGCATCCACCGTGACGACACCGCGCTCGAGGCGACCGGCGACGACGCCGAGAAATGGTTGACGATCGCCCAGGCCTTCGCCGGGCCCACCGGGGGCGGGAGGCCCAAGAAGTGATCACGATCGGCAACTGCTCCGGGTTCTACGGTGACCGGTTCTCGGCGATGCGCGACATGCTCGAGGGCGGTCGGCTCGACGTCCTGACCGGCGACTATCTCGCCGAGCTGACCATGCTCATCCTCGGCAAGGACACGCTCAAGGACCCGACGACGGGCTACGCCAAGACCTTCCTGCGTCAGGTCGCGGACTGCCTCGACCTCGCACTGCAGCGCGACGTCAAGATCGTCTCCAACGCCGGTGGCCTCAACCCCGCCGGGCTCGCTGCCGCCATCGAGGCGCTCGGGACCAGCGCCAAGGTGGCCTACGTCGACGGCGACGACCTCCGGGGTCGCCTCGACTCCCACCCCGATGCGCTGACCGCCAACGCCTACCTCGGCGCCTTCGGGATCGCGCACGCGCTCGATGCCGGTGCCGACATCGTCGTCACCGGCCGGGTGACCGACGCGAGCGTCGTCGTCGGGCCCGCGATCGCCCATCACGGGTGGAAGCGCGACTCCTACGACGAGCTGGCCGGCGCCGTGGTCGCCGGGCACGTGATCGAGTGCGGCACCCAGGCCACCGGCGGCAACTTCTCCGGGTTCCTGACCATGTCGCCGCAGGCCCGGGCGCGTCCGCTCGGGTTCCCGGTCGCCGAGATCGCCGTCGACGGCTCCTCGATCATCACCAAGCAGGACGAGACCGGCGGCACCGTCACGGTCGACACGGTCACCGCGCAGCTGCTCTACGAGATCCAGGGGCCGCTCTATCTCGGCCCCGACGTCACCACCGACCTCACCTCGATCCGTCTCTCCGAGGTCGGGATCGATCGCGTGGCCATCTCGGGCGTCACGGGCACTCCGCCGCCGGCCACGCTCAAGGTCGCCGTCAACTCGCTCGGCGGCTACCGCAACTCCGCCGAGTTCGTGCTGACCGGTCTCGACATCGACGCCAAGGCCGCCTGGCTGCGGGACCAGCTCGACGCGGAGCTCCCGATCGGGCCGGACTACACCTGGTCGACCTACCGCATCCCCGCACCCGACTCCCCGACCGAGGAGGGCGCCGCCTGCATCCTGCGGCTCAACGCCCGCGCCGCCGACGCCGACGCCGTCGGGCGTGCACTGACGGCCCCGGCCATCGAGCTGGCGCTCGCCTCCTACCCGGGCTTCCACGTCACCGCGCCCCCGGGGCGGCCGTCTCCGTTCGGCGTCTACAAGGCTGCGTACGTCCGGCGCGACCGCGCCCCGGAGACCGTCCACCTTCCCGACGGCTCGACCTACGAGGTGCCGGCCCCTCTCGCCTATGCCGAGGCGTCACGTACGTCGGCCGAGACGTCACGCGCGTCGAGCGAGAGGACCACTCGGCCGGCGGGAGCGACGTCTCGGCGAGCGCTGGGGGAGCTGGTCTACGCGCGGTCCGGGGACAAGGGCGGCGACGCCAACCTCGGGCTCTGGGCGCCGCAGTGGCGACCGGACGCGGTCGTCGAGTGGCTGCTGGACACCGTCACCCCGGAGTGGGTGCGGGCGCTGCTGCCCGAGGCCGAGGACCTGGCCATCGACATCACACCGCTGCCCCACCTGCGTGGCGTGAACATCGTCATCCACGACCTGCTCGGCGAAGGAGTCGCGGCCTCGACGAGGTTCGACCCGCAGGCGAAGGGTCTGGGCGAGTGGGCCCGGAGCCGGATCGTCGACGTACCTGTTGAACTCAGCCCGGAGGAGCTCCTGTGAGCGACGACCTTTTCCAGCTGGGCGCCGAGTTCGCCCGCCGTGAAGTCTTCCCCGACCTCCAAGAGTGGGAGGACAACCAGGAGATCCCGCGGGAGGTCCACCAGGCCGCCGCGAAGCAGGGGCTGCTCGGGATCGGCTTCCCCGAGGAGGCCGGCGGCGAGGGCGGCGGACTGGCCGACACCGTCGCGGTGACCGAGGGGATGATGTCCGAGGGCGCCTCGTCAGGTCTGCTCGCGGGCCTGTTCACCCACGGGATCGCGCTGCCGCACATCGCCAAGCACGGCTCGCCCCACCTCATCGAGACGTACGTCAAGCCGACCCTGGCCGGGGAGAAGATCGGCAGCCTCGCCATCACCGAGCCCGACGGCGGCTCCGACG
The DNA here is from genome assembly GCF_042798075.1 of Nocardioides sp. NPDC057772. Lineage (NCBI taxonomy): Bacteria > Bacillati > Actinomycetota > Actinomycetes > Propionibacteriales > Nocardioidaceae > Nocardioides > Nocardioides sp. NPDC057772. The sequence goes on along the minus strand of NZ_JBHVKN010000112.1, from coordinate 5,393 downwards.
TCTCCCACCTCCGCACGACCGCGACACGCGACGGCGACGAGTTCGTGGTCAACGGCTCCAAGACCTTCATCACCAGTGGGGTGCGCGCCGACTTCGTCACCACCGCGGTCCGCACCGGCGGCCCGGGGGCCGGCGGCATCAGCCTGCTCGTGATCGACAAGGACACGCCAGGCTTCACGGTCACGCGCAAGCTCGAGAAGATGGGCTGGAAGTGCTCCGACACCGCGGAGCTCGCCTTCGAGGACGTACGCGTCCCCGCCGAGAACCTCGTCGGCGACGAGAACGCCGGGTTCGTCTACATCGCCGAGGCGTTCGTGACCGAGCGGATCGCGCTGGCGGTGCAGGGCTACGGCACCGCCGCCCGCTGCCTGGCGCTCACCGCCGACTACGCGCGCCAGAGGCAGACCTTCGGTGAGCCGCTGATCAAGCGCCAGGTTGTACGCCACAAGCTCGTCGAGATGCACCGGCAGGTCGAGGTCGCCAAGGCCTACACCCACGCCGTGGTCGACCGCTACGACCGCGAAGGCTCGACACAACAGACGATCGCCGAGGCGGCGCTGGCCAAGCAGACAGCGGTCGAGGCCTGCACCTGGGTCGTCGACCAGGCCGTCCAGCTCCACGGCGGGACGGGATACATGCACGGGACCGAGGTCGAGCGGCACTACCGCGACGCCCGGATCCTGCCGATCGGAGGAGGAGCCACCGAAGTGATGACCGACCTGGCCGCCAAGCTGTTGGGCTACACGTCATGAGTGGGAACAGAGAAGCCCTCCTCGAGAAGATCGAGGCCCTCGACGCCGAGCACGCCAAGGCTGCGGCCGGAGGTGGCGAGAAGTACGTCGCCCGTCACAAGGCCCGCGGCAAGCTCCTCGCCCGCGAGCGGATCGAGCTGCTGCTGGACGAGGGCAGCCCGTTCCTGGAGACCCAGCCGCTGATCGGCTGGGGCAGCGACTTCCCGGTCGGCGGCTCGATCATCACCGGCATCGGCGTGGTCGAGGGCGTCGAGTGCATGATCGTCGCCAACGACCCGACCGTGAAGGGCGGGGCACTCAACCCGTACTCCCTCAAGCGCTCCTTCCGGGCGGCCGAGATCGCGGAGAAGAACGGCCTCCCGACGATCAACCTGACCGAGTCCGGCGGCGCCGACCTGCCCACCCAGAAGGACATCTTCATCCCCGGCGGCAAGGGCTTCCGGGACCTGACCAGGTCCTCCGCCCGCAAGCAGCCGACCATCTCGGTGGTCTTCGGCAACTCCACGGCCGGTGGTGCGTACGTCCCCGGCATGAGCGACTACGTGATCATGGTCAAGGAGGGCGCGAAGGTCTTCCTGGCCGGCCCGCCGCTGGTGAAGATGGCCACCGGTGAGGACACCGACGACGAGTCGCTGGGCGGCGCCGAGATGCACTCACGCATCTCCGGCTCCTCCGACTTCCTCGCCGTCGACGAGCACGACGCGATCCGGCAGGCACGCCGGGTCGTGGCCCGGCTCAACTGGCGCAAGCGCGGTCCGCAGCCGAAGGCGAGCTACGAGCCGGACCTCGACCCCGACGGCCTGCTCGACCTGATCCCGACCGACCTCAAGGAGCCCTTCGACCCGCGTGAGGCGATCCTGCGGATCGTCGACGGGACCGGCCCCGACAACGAGGTGGCGTTCGACGAGTTCAAGCCTCTCTACGGGCCGAGCCTCTGCGTCGGCTGGGCGAGGCTGCACGGCTACGAGATCGGCATCCTGGCGAACGCGCGCGGCGTCCTCATGAGCGAGGAGGCCCAGAAGGCGGCGCAGTTCATCCAGCTCGCCAACCAGAAGGACACCCCGCTGCTGTTCCTGCACAACACCACCGGCTACATGGTCGGCACCGAGTACGAGCAGGGCGGCATCATCAAGCACGGCGCGCTGATGATCAACGCGGTCTCCAACTCCACCGTCCCGCACCTGACCGTGATCATGGGCGCAAGCTACGGCGCCGGCAATTACGGCATGAACGGCCGTGCGTACGACCCCCGCTTCCTCTTCACCTGGCCCTCGGCCAAGTCGGCCGTGATGGGGCCGGCCCAGCTCGCCGGGGTGATGGAGATCGTCGCCCGCGAGTCCGCCGAGAAGAAGGGCGAGGTCTTCGACGCCGAGGGGTTCAAGGGCGTCAAGGAGATGGTCGAGGGGATGGTCGAGGAGCAGTCGCTGCCGATGTTCCTCTCCGGCCTCGGCTACGACGACGGGGTCATCGACCCGCGCGACACCCGCACCGTCCTCGGCCTCTGCCTCTCCGCCATCGCCACCCGACCCATCGAAGGCGCCATGAACTTCGGCGTCTTCAGGATGTGAGTGCTGCCATGATCAACCGACTGCTCGTCGCCAACCGCGCCGAGATCGCCTCGCGCGTCTTCCGCACCGCCCGCAAGCTGGGCATCGAGACCGTCGCGATCCACTCCGACGCCGACGCGGCCCTGCCGTTCGTGGCCGAGGCGGACCATGCCGTACGCCTCCCCGGCAATGCGCCCACCGACACCTACCTCCGTGCCGACCTGGTGATCGAGGCGGCGAAGGTGGCCGGTGCCGACGCGATCCACCCGGGCTACGGGTTCCTGTCCGAGAACGCCGACTTCGCCCGCGCCGTCGAGGCGGCCGGCCTGGTCTGGATCGGCCCTGCTCCCGAGTCGATCGAGCAGATGGGTTCGAAGATCGAGGCCAAGAAGATCATGGCTTCGGCGGGGGTCCCGGTCCTGGAGGCGCCGGCCTCCCCGGCCGAGTCCGACCTGCCGCTGCTGGTCAAGGCCTCCGCCGGCGGTGGTGGGCGCGGGATGCGGATCGTCCGGACTCTCGACGCTCTGTCCGCCGAGATCGCTGCCGCCGAGGCCGAGGCCGCCTCGGCGTTCGGCGACGGCACCGTCTTCGTCGAGCCGTACGTCGAGGCCGGCCGTCACGTCGAGGTCCAGGTCGTCGGCGACGGTGCCGGCAACGTCGCCGTCTTCGGTGAGCGCGACTGCTCGGTGCAGCGCCGCCACCAGAAGGTCGTCGAGGAGTCCCCGGCCCCGCTGCTGCCCGATGCGGTCCGGTCGGCGCTCCACGAGGCTGCCCGCAACGCCGCCGCGGCGATCGACTACCGCGGCGCGGGGACGGTCGAGTTCCTCTACGACGCCGCCTCGGAGCGGTTCTGGTTCCTGGAGATGAACACCCGGCTCCAGGTCGAGCACCCGGTCACCGAGCTGGTGCACGGGGTCGACCTGGTGGAGCTGCAGATCGCGGTCGCCGAGGTCTCGACAAGCTCGACCACCGGGATCGACGTGGTCTCGGCAGGCTCGACGAGCGTGAACGGGCATGCGATCGAGGTGCGGCTCTACGCCGAGGACCCGTCGGCTGACTACCAGCCGCAGTCGGGGACGCTGACGAAGCTGGAGTTCCCCAGTGACGCCCGGATCGATGCGGGCTACACCTCCGGTTCGGAGGTCAGCACCTTCTACGACGCGATGCTCGCGAAGGTGATCGTTCACGCGCCGACGCGCGAGGCGGCGATCCGGCGGCTGGTCTCGGTGCTGCGTACGGCCAAGATCCACGGCTTGGTGACCAACCGGGAGCAGCTGATCGGGATCCTCGGCTCGGATGCGTTCCGCAGCGGCGAGGTCACCACCGCTCTGCTCGCGAAGGAATCCTTCCTTTCATCGGCCGAGGACCCGGGTGCCCCCGTGGCGGCGACGATCGCCCTGGCCGAGCGGACCCGTCGGCCGGGCATCCCGGTCGCCTGGCGCAACGTCACCAACCAGCCCCAGCGGACCGTCTTCGAGGATGGTTCCGAGGACGGCCTGAGCGTCGAGTGGTACGGCACCCGCGACGGCTACCGCATCGACGGCTTCGACGTCATCGAGGCAGGTCAGAGCCGGGTCGTGCTGGAGAAGGACGGTCTGCGCACGACGTACGAGATCGCCGTCGACGGCGACCGGGTCGATGTCGACTCCGCCTTCGGGCACACCGCGCTGCGGAAGCGTCCGCGGTTCACCGATCCAGCCACCCAGACCCAGCCCGGAAGCCTGCTGGCACCGATGCCGGGATCGGTCGTCGACGTCCTGGCCGAGGCCGGCAGCGACGTCACCGAGGGCCAGCCGCTGCTGGTCCTGGAGGCGATGAAGATGCAGCACACGGTGACCGCGCCCACCGACGGCGTACTCACCCAGATCAACGTCACACCAGGAACCCAGGTCGCCGCCGGCGAGGTGCTGGCCGTCGTAGAGGAGGCAGAATGACCACCGCATTCACCGAGCCGGAGGAGCGGGCAGCACTGCGCGAGGCGGTGGCGAAGCTGGCCGGCAAGTATGGTCACGACTTCGTCGCCAAGCAGGCCCGCGAGGGCGGCAAGATGACTGAGATGTGGCTGGAGATGGGGCGCAACGGGTTCCTCGGCGTCAACATCGCCGAGGAGTACGGCGGCGGTGGCGGCGGCATGAGCGACCTGGCCGCGGTGCTCGAGGAGGCCGCGACCGCCGGTGCCCCGCTGCTGATGATGGTGGTCAGCCCCGCGATCTGCGGCTCGATCATCGGCCGCTGCGGCACCGACGAGCAGAAGAAGCGTTGGCTTCCCGCCATCGCGGACGGGTCCCACCTGATGGCCTTCGGCATCACCGAGGCCGACGCCGGCTCCAACTCCCACAAGATCACCACCACCGCGCGCCGCGACGGCGACGAGTGGATCCTCAACGGCCAGAAGACCTTCATCTCCGGCGTCGACGAGGCCGACTCGGTCCTCATCGTCTCCCGCACCGAGGACGCCAAGACGGGCAAGCTCAAGCCCGCGCTCTTCGTGGTCCCGACCGACGCGCCGGGATTCGAGAAGCAGGTCATCCCGATGGCCTGGGAGGCGCCGGAGAAGCAGTTCACGCTCTTCATCGACGACGTACGTCTCCCGGCCGACGCCCTCGTCGGCGACGAGGACGGCGGCATCTGGCAGCTCTTCGCCGGCCTCAACCCCGAGCGGATCATGGGCGCCGCCCTCTCCTGCGGGATGGCCCGTTACGCCCTGGCGAAGGCGGTGGAGTACGCCGCCAACCGGTCGGTCTGGAAGGACGCCCCGATCGGCTCCCACCAGGGCATCGCGCACCCGCTGGCGAAGGTCAAGATCGAGCTGGAGCAGGCCCGCCTGCTGTGGCAGAAGGCCGCCGCTCTCTACGACGCCGGCGACGACGCCGGTGCCGGGGAGTACGCCAACATGGCCAAGTACGCCGCCGGCGAGGTCGCCTGCAACGCCACCGACGCCGCGGTCCACACCCACGGCGGAAACGGCCTGACGGTGGAGTACGGGCTGGCCAACCAGCTCGTCGCCGCCCGTCTGGGCCGGATCGCCCCGGTCAGCCGGGAGATGATCCTCAACTACATCGCCATGCACACCCTGGGGCTCCCGAAGTCCTAC
>NZ_JBHVKN010000111.1:0-16739 GCF_042798075.1 Nocardioides sp. NPDC057772 | reverse complement strand
GCCCGAGCAGCCCGCCCCGTGAGCCTCAGCCGAGGTAGCGCTCCCATGGGCCGGTGATGGCCAGGGTGTAGCCGGGGTCCTGCATGTTGACGAAGAGGACCCGGCCGTCGGGCGAGAAGCACGGGCCGCAGAACTCGGAGTCGTTCAGGTCGTTGCGCGCGATGGCGTACGCCGGGCCGCCCGGGAACGCACCGAGCACGTGCGAGGCGCCGCTGCCGTCCTCGGCGAGCACCAGCGAGCCCCAGGGGGTCACCGTGACGTTGTCGGGGCCGTCGAAGGTGAGGTCTCCGTACTTCGGCGCCGGCGCATCGTCCTCGGACTGCGTCTGGTGCGGGAAGTACGTCACCAGCTGGATGGTCTCGGCCTCGTAGTCGTAGAACCAGACCATGCCGTCGTGCGGCGACGCGTCGGCGGGCATGTCGCCCTCCTCCCACGCGTAGGAGTTGACGACGTAGACGCCCTCGTCGGTGCCCCACACGCCCTCGAACTTCCGCCCGCGGGTGACCTCGCCGTCGGCGAACTGCTCCCGGCAGGGAGTCGACTGGGCATCGCGCTCGGGGACCGTCTTCCACCTCACAGGGAAGGGCTGGCCCATCTGCGCGGAGGTCAGGTAGGCGACGTCCGGCAGGACCGAGCCGTCGGGGAGGATGATCTGCATCGCGGCGAGCGTGCCCGCATCATCGGCCAGCGAGGTCAACACGCCCGGACCGAGCCGTACGCCGGCCGGAGCGGTCCAGCGGTAGAAGAGGCCGTTGGGCTCGTCGGCGTCCTCGGACAGGTAGACGCGGGTGCGGCTCTTGTCGATCGCCAGCGCCTCGTGGTCGTAGCGGCCGAACGCCTTGATCGGGCGCGGGTCGGCCGTGCCGTCGGCCCAGACCTCGAAGACGTAGCCGTGGTCCTTCTCGTAGACGCCCGTGGTGCCGTCCTCGCCCTCCCACTCCTCACCGGCGTCGTTGACGGTCTCCTCGCAGGTCAGCCAGGTCCCCCACGGCGTCGGGCCCCCGGCACAGTTGGTCGAGGTGCCGGAGATCGCGACGAACTCGCCGAAGTTGGCGCCGCCGGCGTCGGTGGTGATCACGGTGCAGCCTCCCGAGGGCGCGCCCGGGTCGTAGACGGTGCCCTCGACGAGCGGGACCGGGATGCCCTCGCCGGGCTCGATCTCGTGGTTCTGGATCAGTGTGTAGCGCCCGCGCTTGCCGCCGAGCACCATCATCCCGTCGTGGTTGGACGGCGTCTTCTCCCCCGACTCGAGGGTGGTCTCACCGGCGGAGGTGACGATGGCGTACGTGAAGCCCTCCGCCAGCGCCAGGATCCCCTGGGGGTCGTCGACGAGCGGAGGGAACGGCTCGCGGGCACGCTTGCGACCAGGGGTGCCGGGTCGCCCGGGCTTCGCCTCGGCAAGAGCGGGAACGGCACCGGCGACGGCCAGGCCGACCCCGGCCGCGGCTCCTCCGGTGAGCAGGGAGCGTCGAGTTGCGGACATGGGTTGGAACTCCTCGGAGCTTCGTAGGGGAACCCGTGACAGGTCTCGACCCTCTACCCAAGCCATGCCGCGACACCGGTGCCGTCGCCCGAGGTGAACCTCAGGCGACGGCACCGTGAAACGTACGCCAGGGGCGGCTCAGGCCGCTCCGAACAGGCCCGACAGCCCAGCGTTCCGGGCGCCGCCGGAGCGGCCGCTCTCCCACGCGTATCCACACCTGCAGCACATCAACCGCCGGCGGCCCCCCGCCGAACGCGCGAGAACCCGGATCTCCTCGTCTTCGGTGCACTTGGCACACATAGCCGAAGTCATCGAGTGAACACCTCGCACTTCTTACATGAACAGAGTCTGTACAACTCTCCCCAGGGTGACACAGGGACGGGCCTATCCCCCAGTTGAGAACGTCCTGTAGCCGAACTGTGAAGGTGCTATTGACCAGGAGGAACGTCCTCGAAGTTGGCTACCCCGTAGGGGATGTGGACCCCGGCGATCGACTCGACCGCCTCGTCGAGATGGGTCGTCTGGTCGTCGAAGAAGATCAACGGACGCAGGACCTCCAGCACCCGCCTCTTCTCCACACCTCCCAGGAAGAAGGCCTCGTTGACGTAGACATCCCATGACTGCAGCGACCGGATCGCCCGCTCGTGGGCCGGGGCGCCGCGGGCGGTGACCAGGGCGATCCGCAGCCGCGGCTCGTAGCCGGGGTCCTTCAGGCGGCGCTGCTCCTCGATCTGCTGGATCCGGTTGAGGTCGCGCAGCAGCGGCTGCAGCGGACCGGGCGCGAGCGGCTCCGTCTTCCGACTCGACTCGTGGTCCCGGTAGGCCTCGATGCCCTCCTCGCGGAAGACCCGCTCGGAGCCGTCGTCGGCGAGCACGCCGTCGAAGTCGAAGGCCACGACGACGGAGCGGTCGGAGTCGTCGTACGTCGCCGCCGACGGCAGCACGTGGCCGGCGGGGAAGCCCTCGCGGTTGGCCGCGATGACGTCGTCCCGGTTGCCACTGAGGAACAGCGACATCCCGAGCGCGCCGATGTAGGGGTGGGGTGAGCGGCCCTGGGTGAAGACGGCTCGGGTCATCGGCAGGCCGTGGTGCTCGATCGAGCGCATCACCCGCAGCCCGGTGTTGGGATCGTTGCGGGAGACAACGATGACCTCGACGAGACCATCGTCGGCGTCCTCGGCGAGGTCGTTGAGGCTCAGCAGGCGCTTGATGAACGGGAACGCGACGCCGGGCCGGAGCTGGTCGTCGATGCGCTCGTCCTGGTAGCGCCGGTAGGCCTCCTCGCCGTGCTCGCGGAAGTAGGCATCGGACTCGGTCAGGTCGAAGAGCGCGCTCGACGCGATCCCCACGACCAACCGCCCGCTCAGCTCGTATCCCACGCTCCGCAACCTACCGCTCACCTCCGACATCGGGCAGAGCCGAGCGGAGCATGACGAGCCGTGACTCGGGTACCGGAAACAGCGGTGAAGGAGGTAGTGATGCCGACGAGCGAGCGCGAGCACCATTCCGGGCATACGAACGGCGAGAAGACGATGCCGTCCGAGGTCGGGAACCATCTCGGTGTGTTCGACCGATTCGCGACCCATGCGAGCACCTTCGTGTCGCGGGCCTGGTTCTTCGTCCTGTGCGTGCTGCTGGTGGTGATCTGGGCACCGTCCTTCGTGGTGCTGCCCGACATCGACACCTGGCAGCTGATCATCAACACGGTCACGACGATCGTCACGTTCCTGCTGGTGGCGCTTCTGCAGAACACCCAGAAGCGGTCCGACGACGCCGTCCAGCACAAGCTCAACGCCATCGCCGAAGGCCTCTCCGGCATGATGGACAGGCTGGCCCGCGACCATCCGGAGCTGCGTCACGACCGCGACGAGCTGCGCCAGGCGGTCGGCCTGGAGGAACGGGAAAGCGCGGAATGACGCGCCCCGAGCCGGTGGCCCCCCATGACCTGCGCGACCGCATCTCGGCCGCTGCTCACGTGCTCGCCGGCGTGGCCGGCTCAGCCTGGGCCAGCGGGATCAGCATGGTCGTCGTCGCAGGGCTGCTCATCGCCGGCCTGGTCACCGGCTTCCCGACGTGGTGGCACAGTCTCGTGTACGCGGCCGCCTCCATCGTCAGCCTGCTGGTGCTCTTCAGCATCCAGCACATGACCAACCGACAGACCAAGGCCATCCTGCTCAAGCTCGACGAGCTGGTCGAGAGCGTCGACGGCGCGGACAACGAGGTCATCGCCATGGAGGATCGCGACCTGGCCGACCAGGAGCACATCCGCCGCCGGCACCAGCGATAGCCGGTGAGGTCAGTCGGCCTTGGTGACGCGGAGGAACTCCTGGACGTCGAAGACGGCCCGGACGATGCCGGCGGCCTTGGGGAGCAGGGGCGCGACCTCGGCGTAGGGGACGATGCGCGGGTCGGTGACACGGTGGTCGACGCCGTCGTAGACGATCGTGGCCGAGTTGGCGGCCAGCACGTTCTGGGCCCAGTCGACCTTCGAGGTGTAGGGCAGGTTGATGACGAAGCCGTCGGGGGTCGGGAACGGCGTGATCGGGGTGGCGTACTCCCGTCCGCTCGCGCGGCCCACATGGAGGACGATGCCGTTGGTGGCGCCTCTCATGCCCGCGGTCTTCAACGCCTCGGACGCGAACCGCTTCGAGAAGGCCCGGATCCGGTCCTGCAGCCAGGGCGACTTGTTGCGCATGCCGATGACGAACGCGGCGCCGGCGCCCACGGTGCCGGCGGCCAGAAGACCCGGGATCACTCGACTCAGTCGCATGCGCCAAACCTACCTCGCACCCCCGCAGCGGCCCGGGTGACAGATAACGTGGGCGCGGTCACACTGGACGTCATCTCGACAAGCTCGATACACCGCTCGGCACGGAGAGGAAGGAGCGCAGGATGCGGCCCTGGAAGCGTACCCATACCCATCTGGGCACAGAAGCCGATCGGGCGACCTTCCGCACCCTCCACAACGCATCGCTGGCCAGTCCTGCGCTACGTGGCGGCCTGACCGTCGACAGCGCCGAGCGCGCGGCGCCTCACCTGCAGGCGCTCCTGGCAGCGCCCGCGCTGGCGATCACCGACACCGACGGCCTGCTCGCCTGGGAGGGCATCGGCACGCATCACCAGGAGCACGTGACCAAGCTGGCCGAGGGCACGCTGGAGCGCGGCGCGACGCGGTTCTACGACCGGGTCGACCTCGAGTGCGGCCAGGCCGGCTGTCCGCTCCACTCCGCCGTGGTCAGCCCGCTCGTCGTCGACGACCACCTGGTCGGCACGCTGCAGGCCTACGCCCCGGACACCTCCGCGATGATGGTCCGCGCCACCGACGAGGTCGCGACCTGGGTCTCCGGGCAGCTCGAGCTCGCCGAGCTGGACGCGTCGCGGCGGCGCCTGATGGAGGCGGAGGTGCGCGCGCTGCGCGCTCAGATCAGCCCCCACTTCATCTACAACTCGCTGGGGGCGATCGCCAGCTTCGTACGCACGGATCCGGAGCGTGCGCGGGAGCTGCTCCTCGAGTTCGCCGACTTCACCCGCTACTCCTTCCGCACCCACGGTGAATACACCACGCTGTCCGAGGAGCTCCGTTCCGTGGAGCGCTACCTGCTGCTGGAGCAGGCGCGGTTCGGCGAGCGGCTCTCGGTCAGGCTCTCGGTGGCGCCCGAGGTGCTGCCGATCGCGGTGCCGTTCCTGTGCCTGCAGCCGCTGGTCGAGAACGCCGTACGTCACGGTCTGGCCGACGCGCAGACCGGTCACATCTCCATCCGGGCCGCCGACAGCGGCACCGAGTGCGTGATCGAGGTCGAGGACGACGGCGCCGGCGAGGACCCGGAGAAGGTGCGCAACGCGCTGGCCGGCGGCGCCGACTCGGTCGGGCTCGGCAACGTCGACGCCCGGCTCCGCAACGCCTACGGCGACGACTACGGCCTGGTCGTCGAGACCGCCCGCGGCGCCGGCACGAAAGTCATCCTCAGGATCCCGAAGTTCGCCCCAGGAGTGCACCCATGAACGGCCGTACGACACAGGCCTTCGCCGCCAGACAGGGAGCGCCGGGTGGCCGGCTGAGGATCCTGGTCGTCGACGACGAGCCGCCCGCCGCCGACGAGCTCTCCTACCTGCTCACCCAGGACTCCCGGGTCGCCGAGGTGCGCACGTGTCTCAACGCGACCGACGGGCTGCAGCAGCTGCAGGGGTCGGGCGTCGACGCGGTGTTCCTCGACATCCAGATGCCGGGCCTGAACGGGCTCGAGCTGGCCCGGCTGCTGGCGCGCTTCAAGACACCGCCGGCGGTCGTGTTCGTCACCGCTCACGAGGAGCACGCGCTGGAGGCGTTCGACCTGCGCGCGGTCGACTACGTGCTCAAGCCGGTGCGCGCCGAGCGGCTGGCCGAGACCGTCACCCGGCTGATGGGTAACGTGCCGGAGGAGGAGCCGAGCGGCGACGTACAGATCCCGGTCGAGCTCGGCGGCGTCACCCGCTTCGTGTGGCGCTCCCAGATCACCCATGTCGAGGCGCAGGGCGACTACGCCAGGCTGCACACCGCCGACGCCTCCCACCTGGTCCGGGTCCCGCTGACGCAGCTGGAGCAGGAGTGGGCCTCTGCCCGGTTCGTACGCATCCACCGCTCCCTCCTCGTCAACCTCGCCCACGTGACCGAGCTCCGGTCGGAGGCCGGGCGCTGCTCGGTCGTCGTCGGCGGCGCCTCCCGCGGGACCGAGCTGCAGGTCAGCCGCCGCCACACCCGTCAGCTCAAGGACCTGCTCGCCCGACGCTCATGACCCGATCCGATGACTGAACCCCAACGCGTACGCGTCACCGGTCCGCCCCGGCGTCGCCCGGCCGTCCGCCGGGTCGACGTCGGCGAGGACACCCGCCTCGGCGAGGTCTACCTCGGCTCGCTGATGCGCGCCCAGCTGTCGATCGCCGTACGCACCCTGGCCGTGCTCTTCCTCGGTGTCGGCTCGCTCCCGCTGCTGTTCTGGCTGGCCCCGGGGCTGGTCCACACCGCGCCGTTCGGCGTGCCGCTCCCCTGGCTGCTCCTCGGGGTGCTGGTCTACCCGTTCCTGTTCCTCCTCGGCCGCTGGTATCTGCGCGGCGCGGAGCGCAACGAGGCCAGCTACGCCGACCTGCTCAGCACCGATTCTTCGGGCTCCGACGACGAGACGCCATGACCTTCGACTCCGCCCCGGCGATCGTCGCGGTCACCCTGGTCACCCTGGCGACGCTGACCATCGGCACCTGGGGGCTACGGTTCAGCCGCACCACGAGCGACTTCTACGTCGCCTCGCGGTCGGTGCGGCCGGGGCTCAACGCGAGCGCCATCGGCGGGGAGTACCTCTCGGCCGCCTCCTTCCTCGGTGTCGCCGGCCTGGTCTTCACCTCCGGTGCCGAGATGCTCTGGTATCCGATCGGCTGGACCGCGGGCTATCTCGTTCTGCTGACCCTGGTCGCGGCCCCTCTGCGCAGGTCAGGGGCATATACGCTGCCCGACTTCGCCGAGGAGCGGCTCGCCTCTCGTGGGGTCCGACGGCTCTGCTCGCTGCTGGTCGTCACCATCGGCTGGCTCTATCTGCTGCCTCAGCTGCAGGGCGCCGGACTGACTCTCGAGCTGGTCGCCGGAGCCCCTCGCTGGGTCGGACCGGTGCTGGTCGGGACGGTGGTGCTGGTCAGCGTCTTCTCCGGCGGGATGCGCTCGATCACCTTCGTCCAGGCCTTCCAGTACTGGCTCAAGCTGACCGCTCTGCTGGTGCCCGTCGGGGTGCTGGTCGCGGTCTGGGGCAGCGACGGCGCACCCCGCGCCACCGACCTCAGCCAGACCTGGTCGATGCCGATGGGCACCGACGGCTCCGCCGGTCTCTACGCCACCTACTCGCTGATCGCGGCGACCTTCCTCGGCACGATGGGCCTGCCGCACGTGGGCGTCCGCTTCTACACCAACCCCGACGGCCGCGCGGCCCGCCGCACCACCCTGGTGGTGCTCGCCCTTCTCGGCGTCTTCTACCTGCTGCCGCCGATCCTCGGGTTGTTGGGAAGGGTGTACGCAGCCACCCCCACCTCCGCCGACACGTTGGTGCTCGAGCTGCCCCGCCTGATGCTCCCCGGCTGGGCGGGCGACGCCCTGACCGGGCTGGTGTGCGCGGGCGCCTTCGCGGCCTTCCTGTCGACGTCGTCGGGCCTGGCGATCGCGGTCTCCGGCGTGCTCTCCCAGGACGTGGTCGTGCCGTTGCTGCGCCGCCGGGGCAGCCCGTTCGGCGGTGTCGCCGCCTTCCGGATCGCCTCCCTGGTCGCCGTCCTGGTTCCCGTCGCCGGCGCGCTGCTGACCCCCAGCGTCGGCGTCGCCCGTGGCGTCGCACTCGCCTTCGCCCTCGCCGCCGCCACCTTCTGCCCGCTCCTCCTGCTCGGCATCTGGTGGCGGAGGCTGACCGCCTACGGCGCCGCCGCCGGTCTGGTCACCGGGCTCGTCACCACCGGGACGGCCGTGGTGTTCACGATCAGTGGGTCGCGTACCGACACCTGGGCGGACGCCGCTCTCACCCAGCCGGCGCTGTGGACGGTGCCACTCTCCTTCGCGGTGATGATCGTCGTCAGCCTCGCCTCCGCGGCCCATGTCCCGGCCCACACCACCCGGTTGCTGGTCCGCCTCCACACCCCCGAGCCGACGATCGAGCCCGCCGTCGCTCCCGCCCTGCAGCGCTGACGCTCCCCTCGCCACGGTGCCTGGCCACGTGCCTGGCCACGTGCCTGGCCACGGTGCCTGGCCACGGTGCCTGGCCACGGTGCCTCGCCCGCGCGGTGAACGAACTTTCATTCACACAATTCGCCGCGAATGAACTTTCATTCACCGACTCCGACCGAATGAATTTTCGTTCACCCAACCAGTGTGAATGAATGTTCGTTCACCTCACACTCTTTCTCGTCGCCGCGCGGCCCCCGGCTGCGGACCGGCCACTCGACGTACGAAATCGACCGCTCGTCGCGCGACGGCGCCGCCCACCGAGGGAGGGCGCGTTACCCCGCGACGAGCGGGGCGAGAGAGCCCTAATGTGACTGCGATCACACGTCGCCCGTCCTTCACCCCCACGATGGACGGCCTCGTCAACGAAAGGGTTAGACCGTGAGCGCTGAAGCACACGACCAAGCCCACCGGCACGACCCGGTCTACGACAGCCTGCACGCCACGGCGGAGTTTCGCGCTCTGCGGTCGGCGTACCGGAAGTTCGTCTTCCCGGCAACGGTGGCATTCCTGGCTTGGTACCTCCTCTACGTCGTCTGCTCGAACTGGGCAGAGGGCTTCATGAACACCAAGCTGGTCGGCAACATCAACGTCGCACTGGTCTTCGGGCTCCTGCAGTTCGCGACCACGTTCGGCATCGCCTACCTCTACGCCAACTACTCCAACAAGCACCTCGACCCGCTGGCTCGGAAGCTCGACGAGGAATACGAGACCCGGAAGAGGGAGGCCTGACATGGACGGTAGCCAGATCCTCACCACGGTCCTCTTCCTGGCCGTTGTCGCGATCACGATCGGTATCACCTTCTGGGCGAGCCGGCAGACGAAGACCGCGGCCGACTACTACGCCGGTGGCCGCGGCTTCTCCGGCTTCCAGAACGGTCTCGCGATCGGCGGCGACTACATGTCGGCGGCGTCGTTCCTCGGTATCTCCGGTGCCATCGCGCTGTCGGGCTACGACGGCTTCCTCTACTCGATCGGCTTCCTCGTCGCCTGGCTGGTGGCGCTGCTGCTGGTCGCGGAGGTGCTGCGTAACTCCGGTCGCTACACGATGGCCGACCAGCTGGCGTACCGGATGAAGCAGCGCCCGGTGCGGATGGCAGCCGCTACCTCGACGGTCGTCGTGTCGATCTTCTACCTGCTGGCCCAGATGGTCGGTGCGGGCGCCCTGGTGGCCCTGCTGCTCGGCGTCGAGGACCAGGTGGTCAAGAACATCGTGATCCTGCTCGTCGGCGCGCTGATGATCTTCTACGTCACCGTCGGCGGGATGAAGGGCACCACCTGGGTCCAGATCGTCAAGGCCGTCCTGCTGATGACCGGCTCGGCGCTGATCGTGGTCCTGGTGCTCGCCCAGTTCGGCTTCAACCTCTCCGAGCTGCTCGGCTCCGCCGCCGACGCCTCGGGCAAGGGCGACGCCTTCCTGCAGCCGGGCCTGAAGTACGGCCTGAGCTTCACCAGTGAGCTGGACTTCGTCTCGCTCGGGCTCGCTCTGGTGCTCGGCACCGCCGGCCTGCCGCACATCCTGATCCGCTTCTACACCGTCCCGACCTCGGCGGACGCCCGCAAGTCGGTGCTGTGGGCGATCGGCCTGATCGGCGTCTTCTACCTGTTCACCCTGGTCCTGGGCTTCGGTGCGGCCGCGCTGGTCGACCCGACCACCCTGGACAAGGCCGGCAACC
This sequence comes from Nocardioides sp. NPDC057772, assembly GCF_042798075.1. NCBI lineage: Bacteria > Bacillati > Actinomycetota > Actinomycetes > Propionibacteriales > Nocardioidaceae > Nocardioides > Nocardioides sp. NPDC057772. Next base: position 6,853 of record NZ_JBHVKN010000111.1, on the reverse strand, counting down.
TGGCGGCGCCCCTGCTCGCCCAGGAGGTCGGTGGCGGTGAGGGCTCCGTCGGCGGCGCCGTACTGCTGGCGCTGATCGCCGCTGTCGCCTTCGCCACGATCCTCGCCGTGGTCGCGGGGCTGACGCTGACCTCGTCCGTCTCCGTCGCCCACGACATCTACAACTCGGTGATCAAGCGTGGCAAGGCCACCGAGAAGGAGGAGCTGAAGGTCTCGCGCTGGGCCGCGGCGGGCATCGGTCTGGTCGCGATCCTGCTGGCCATCCCGGCACAGTCGCTGAACATCGCGTTCCTGGTGGCGCTGGCCTTCGCGGTCGCCGCCTCGGCGAACCTGCCCGCGATCATCTACAACATGTTCTGGGCGCGGTTCAACACCCGCGGCGCGACCTGGTCGATCTACGGCGGCCTGATCTCCTGCGTCGGCCTGGTCTTCTTCTCGCCGGTCGTCTCCGGCAAGACGGCCGTGGACGCGGTGACCGGCGAGACGATCTCCGCCTCGCTGTTCCCGCTCGGCGTGGACTTCTCCTGGTTCCCGCTGGAGAACCCCGGCATCGTCTCCATCCCGCTCGGCTTCTTCCTGGGCTGGCTGGGCACGGTGACCTCGAAGGAGCCGGCGACCGCTGAGCGGTACGTCGAGCTCGAGGTCCGCGCCCTCACCGGGGCCGGCTCGGAGAAGGCGATCTCGCACTGATCCACCAACGGCGGGTCGTCGTCCGCTGAGGCTGAACAGCCCGGTCGTACGACGGCCCGCCATCGTTCTTTCCCCCGCACTACCCTGTGGCTTGAGCCACAACATTTCTGGTCGTAGGAGCAACCGTGACTGACGAGACCCTGTCCAATCTGCTGCACGAAAAGCGCCGGTTCGAGCCGCCCGCCGAGCTCGCCGCCGCCGCCAACGTCAAGGCCGACGCCTACTCTGCCGCCGAGGAGGACCGGGAGGCGTTCTGGGCCGCCGCCGCGGAACGGCTCACCTGGGCCAAGCCGTTCGACCGCGTCCTCAACTGGGACAACCCGCCGTTCGCGAAGTGGTTCGAGGGCGGCGAGATCAACGTGGCGTACAACGCCGTCGACCGTCACGTGGAGGCCGGGCTCGGGGACCGGGTCGCGATCCACTGGGTCGGCGAGCCGGCCGACGACAAGCGCACCATCACCTATGCCGAGCTCAAGGACGAGGTCTCCCGGGCCGCGAACGCCTTCGAGGCGCTCGGGGTGACGAAGGGCGACCGGGTCGCCATCTACATGCCGATGATCCCCGAGGCCGTCTTCGCGATGCTGGCCTGCGCCCGGATCGGGGCGATCCACACCGTCATCTTCGGCGGCTTCTCCGCCGAGGCCCTGGCCGCGCGGATCACCGACTGCAACGCCAAGCTCGTGGTCACCTCCGACGGCGGCTACCGCCGCGGCGCGCCGTCGGCGCTCAAGCCGGCCGTCGACGAGGCGCTGGGCAAGATCGACGACGGGATCGTGGAGAACGTCGTCGTCGTCCGCCGCACCGGTCAGGACGTCGAGTGGAACGACTCCGTCGACACGTGGTGGTCCGACGTCGTCGACGGCGCGTCGACCGAGCACACCCCGGTGGCGCACGACGCCGAGCACCCGCTCTTCGTGATGTACACCTCCGGCACCACCGGCAAGCCGAAGGGCATCTTGCACACCACCGGCGGCTACCTCACCCAGGCGGCCTTCACCCACTGGGAGGTCTTCGACCTCAAGCCCGAGACCGACGTCTACTGGTGCACGGCCGACATCGGCTGGATCACCGGCCACTCCTACATCGTCTACGGGCCGCTGGCCAACGGCGCGACCCAGGTGCTCTACGAAGGCACCCCGGACTTCCCCGAGAAGGGCCGGTGGTGGCAGATCATCGAGGAGTACGGCGTCACGATCTTCTACACGGCGCCGACCGCGATCCGGACGTTCATGAAGCAGGGGCGCGCCATCCCCGACGCCCGCGACCTGTCCTCGGTCCGCCTGCTCGGGTCGGTCGGTGAGCCGATCAACCCGGAGGCCTACATCTGGTACCGCGACGTCATCGGCGGCTCGAAGGTGCCGGTCGTCGACACCTGGTGGCAGACCGAGACCGGCGCGATCATGATCTCGCCGCTCCCCGGGGTCACCCACGGCAAGCCGGGGTCGGCGATGAAGGCCCTGCCCGGTGTGGGCGCCGACGTGGTCGACGACAACGGCGTCTCCGTGCCGGACGGTGCCGGGGGCTACCTGGTGCTCACCCAGCCGTGGCCGTCGATGCTGCGTACGATCTGGGGCGACGACGAGCGCTACGTCGACACCTACTGGTCCCGCTTCAAGGACCAGGGGTTCTACTTCGCTGGCGACGGCGCGAAGAAGGACGAGGACGGCGACGTCTGGGTCCTCGGCCGTGTCGACGACGTGATGAACGTGTCCGGCCACCGGCTCTCCACGACCGAGATCGAGTCGGCGCTGGTCTCCCACGAGTACGTCGCGGAGGCGGCGGTCGTCGGCGCGACCGACCCTGACACGGGGCAGGCCGTGGTGGCGTACGTCATCCTGCGCGACGGGTCGCCGGAGGACTGCCACAAGGAGCTGTCCGACCACGTCCGCAAGGAGATCGGCCCGATCGCCAAGCCGCGGCAGATCATGATCGTGCCCGAGCTGCCCAAGACCCGCTCGGGGAAGATCATGCGGCGGCTGCTGCGCGATCTCGCCGAGGGTCGCGGTGTCGGCGACACCACCACGCTGGCGGACCAGACGATCATGGACCTGATCGCGGCGGGGCAGGCGACCTCGACCGACGACTGATCCCGCTCAGCAACGGGCGTCGCGGACGCCCAGGGCCCGGTGGTCGAGCTTCGTCGAGACCACCGGGCCGCTGCGTACTAGTGCTTCTTGTACTTCACCCGGCGGATGAAGTAGCTGTCGGTCCAGATCGGGTCCTTCTTGACCGTCTCGCCGGACCGGGGCGAGTGCCAGATCCAGCGGCGCCCGTCGTGCTTCCCGGCGTAGATGCCGACGTGGTAGACGCCGCCGCTGCCGTAGAAGAAGACCAGGTCGCCCTTACGCGGTTTCTTGACCTTGAAGGTGTGGCTGACCTGCGCCGACGAGCTGTGCGGGAGCTTGTAGCCGAGCTTCTTGTAGACCCACTGGGTCAGACCCGAGCAGTCGTAGGCGTGGGGGCCGTTGGCGCCGTAGGAGTACGGGTCGCCGGCCTGGCTCTTGGCGCGGCGGAGCGCTCGAAGCCCGCGCGACTTCTTCTTTTTCTTCTTGGTGGCCTGAGTGCTCGTCTGGGCGCCGGTGTGGGCGCCTGCCTGGGCACTCGCGCCCGGCGGCGAAGCGGCCGTGGCGGACTGGGTGGGAGCGGCGACGAGCGCGAGACCGACCATCAGGACGGTCGCGAGGCCGAGGGTCATCGATCTGCGGACGCGCGAAAGCGCCCGGAAACACGATCCGGTCATTCGAGGTTCCCCTGTTGCAGCGACGCCTGCGAAGGTTCACCTGTCGGATTCGGGCTGCTGTTGCCCGGGCGTTGGATGTGTTCCGTCTACGCCTTCACCCCAAGCCGGTCTGCCTTGTCTCTGGCTCCCGGCGTACTGCTTGGCTCCCCCGTGCCCGCCACCGTGGTCGGATCGACTCTCCTCCGGTTGTGACGGGCCTCGGCGCGACCGGAGCGGCCCCACCGTTCGGTGAGGGCTGACCTCACTATGCAAGAGGCGCGGTGCACGTGGGGGTATTTGTGCAACAACTCACGCCGAATTTCGTACGTTTGATTATGTTTGTGTTGGTTTGTTTTCGTCACCGATTCCCTGGGTGCCGCGTGCTGATCACCCTTCGAGCTCGGACGACCACGCTTGCTAGGGTCGTCGTCAGGTGTGCCGGGAAGTCTGGTCGGCGTGAGTTCGTCGACCCCTGAGCCTCTGGAGGCCCGCCCGTGACCGACACCCGCAACCGACTGTTCACCCGCGGCTCCTGGCTGGAGACGTCGCGTACGGCCGAGATCCTGCGCGCCGAGACGACCGGGGGCATCCTCCTCATCATCGCCGCGGTCATCGCGGTCATCCTGGCAAACAGCCCGTTGCAGGAGGCGTACGAAGCCGTCCGCGACTACCGCATCGGACCGCACGCTCTCCATCTCGACCTGACCATCGGAGCCTGGGCGGCCGACGGACTGCTGGCGATCTTCTTCTTCGTCGCCGGCTTGGAGCTCAAGCGCGAGTTCGTCTCCGGCGACCTCCGCGACCCCCGGCGGGCCGCGCTGCCGATCGCGGCCGCGGTCGGCGGCATGGTGGTGCCGGCCCTGGTCTACGTGGTGGTCAACCTGATCGGCGGCGGCTCGCTGGCCGGCTGGGCGACCCCGGTGGCGACCGACATCGCCTTCGCCGTCGCCATCCTCGCGGTGATCTCGACCCACCTGCCGGCGGGGCTGCGTACGTTCCTGCTGACCCTCGCCGTCGTCGACGACCTGCTCGGCATCATCGTCATCGCGGTCTTCTTCACCTCCGAGCTCCACATCGGGTTCCTGCTGCTGGCGTTCGTCCCGATCGGGCTCTTCGCGCTGCTCGTGCAGCGGCGCATTCGTAGCCCGTGGCTGCTGCTCCCGCTCGCCGCGATCGCCTGGGCGCTCGTCCACGCCAGCGGCGTCCACGCCACCGTCGCCGGTGTGTTGCTCGGCTTCACCGTGCCGGTCATCGCCCGCAACCCGGAGGCCAAGCGTGGTCTCGCCGAGCACTTCGAGCACCTGGTCCGGCCGATCTCCGCCGGCGTCGCGGTGCCGATCTTCGCCTTCTTCGCCGCGGGCGTCTCCCTCGGCGGCTGGTCGGGGATCACCGGGGCGCTGCGCGACCCGATCACGCTCGGCATCATCCTCGGCCTGGTCGTCGGCAAGACCGTCGGCATCTCCGGGTCGACCTGGCTGCTGGCCCGCTTCACCCGCGCCTCGCTCGACGACGACCTCGCCTGGACCGACGTCATCGGGATGGCGATGCTGGCCGGCATCGGGTTCACGGTGTCGCTGCTGATCGGCGAGCTCGCCTTCAGGTCGGACCCGTCCGCTCACGACCACATGAAGGTCGGGGTGCTGTTCGGCTCCGTGCTGGCCGCGCTGCTGGCCACGATCGTGCTGCGTGCCCGCAACCGGGTCTACCGCCGCATCGGCGAGCTGGAGGCGATCGACGCCAACAAGGACGGCGTGCCGGACGTGTTCGAGGATGATCAGGGTCGGGACCGGTAAGGTCGTGGGCGCTCCCCAACACACGTTCAGCGAAGGGTTCCCATGGCAGTCGACATCGTGAAGTCCCCGGGCGGCGAGGACCCGACGATCGGGAAGCTCGTCGTCGACGCCACCCGCGACATCTCCGAGCTCGTCAACAAGGAGATCACGCTAGCCAAGCAGGAGCTCAAGGTCTCGGTGACCAATGCCGGCGTCGGCATCGGCCTCTTCGCCGCCGCCGCGTTCCTGCTCGTGCTGGCCGTGATCATGCTGTCCGTCTCGGTGGCCTACTTCATCCACTGGGCCGGCCTGGGCCTGCACTGGTCCTTCCTCATCGTCTTCGGCTTCTACGTGCTGCTCGCCGCGCTGCTCGGATTCATCGGCGTACTCAAGGTGAAGAAGGTCAAGGCCCCCGAGAAGGCCATCGCCCAGGGCAAAGAGATCCCCCGGGCGCTCAAGGGCCAGCGCTGACCCGCACTGCCGAGGCGTCGGCCCGGTCGGCCGAAGCGTCAGCCCCGTCGACCGAGGCGTCACTCCGGTCGGCCGAAGCGTCACCATGACGGGCCAGTTTCCGTCCACAGGGCAGATTGTGCCCAGAGTTATCCACAGACGCAGCAAAGACGGATGACTTCGTACGCAACCTGACGGACGCTGCGGCCATGAACCTCTCACTCGTCAAGACCGACAGCACTCTGCCCGAACGTCCCTTCACCACGTCCGACATCGAGTCGGTCGCTACCAACCGCTACGCGCTCGCGCAGGCGATCAGCCATGGCGACGTTCGCCGCCCGTTCCGGGGCGTCTATCTGCCCGCGCAGGCGGAGGACGACCCGGTGAAGCGCGCGGAAGCGCTCGTGCATGTCGTGTCCGAGCATCAGGTGATCAGTGACCGGACCGCCGCCTGGGTGCACGGCATCAACACATTCACCCGGACGGAGATGGAACAACTCCCGGCAGTGGAGACATGTGCCGTCCGCGGTCACACCCGCACCCGGCGTCCAGGCACCGACGGCCGCTCGCGTGACCTTCGGCCCGAGGACATCACGGTCATCGGGGGCGTACGTGTGACGACGCCGCTGCGGACCGCGCTCGACCTCGGCTGCAACCTGAACCGGCGCGAGGCGATGGCCGCGCTGAACGAGTTCGCCCGCCACCATGGGATCACCCGAAGCGCCCTCGACGAGCAGTTGCCACGCTTTCGAGGGCGGCGTGGCGTCGTTCAGCTCCGCGGGCTCATCCCACTTCTGAACCGCCGCCTCGAATCCCAGCGCGAGTCCTGGACCCTGCTCGCTATCAGCGACGCAGGGCTCCCTCTTCCCGAGGCCCAGGTCTGGGTGGACGTCGAAGGAATCCCGACCTACCGCCTCGATTTCGCCTATCGACTCGCCAAGGTGGCGATCGAGTACGACGGCGAGGACCACGACGACCCGGACCAACGAATCTACGACGAGGAACGCCGAGGCTGGCTGATCGATCACGGCTGGACGATCGTCATCGTCCGCAAGGGCGACTTCACCGGAGACCGCCTCGACGCCTGGCTCCACGAGATCAAGGAAGCTCTGACCCCGACCTACTCGTCGCGCCGGTTCTGACCGATGGGTCGCCCGCGCAGGCCGAGGCGTCAGCAGCGCAGGCCGAGGCGTCACCCGCGTCGGCCGAGTTGGCGGCGTGAT
>NZ_JBHVKN010000110.1:0-16832 GCF_042798075.1 Nocardioides sp. NPDC057772 | reverse complement strand
GGCGTACGTCGGCGAGGTGCAGGCCGCGCTCGTCGGCACCGCCTACAGCGGCGCCTCCTGCCACAGCTACTTCATCGACGCCAACGGGCGCAACAGCTTCTCCTGGCCGTGGTCGACCAGCGAGCTGGTCCGCCGGATCAGCCGCTTCGAGCCGGCCCACTTCGAGATCAGTCGACCCTCGGTGGTCGAGCCTGTCGAGACGGAGGTTTCCGCATGACGCGCTTTCCCAGGATCGACCTGGACGGGTCTCTGGTCGTCATCACCGGCGCCGCCCGCGGCATCGGGCTCGCCACGGCGAAGGAGTTCGTCGCGGCCGGGGCGCGGGTCGCGCTCGGCGACCTCGACGACGCGCTGACGCGAGAAGCGGCGGCAGGTCTCGGCGAGCGGGCGAGCGGTCACCGGCTCGACGTCACCGACAAGCAGTCCTACGCCGACTTCCTCGTCACCGCCGAGGCGGCCCACGACAGGCCGGTCGACGTGCTGGTCAACAACGCGGGTGTCATGCCCAACGGCTCCTTCCTCGCGCAGGAGGACCGGATCGACCGCCTGACCATGGATGTGAACGTCTACGGGGTCATCCACGGCATGCGGCTCGCCCTGCCGCCGATGATCGCGCGCGGCCACGGTCACGTCGTCAACGTCGCCTCGCTGGCCGGCAAGTTCCCGATCAAGGCCCTGGCGGTCTACAACGCCAGCAAGTACGCCGTCGTCGGTCTCAGCGCCGCCACCCGGCTCGAACTCGACGGCACCGGCGTCTCGCTCACCACCGTGCTGCCGAGCGCCGTACGCACCGAGCTCTCCTCCGGCATCGACCTCGGCGTCCTCCCGGCCGTCGACCCCGAGGACATCGCGGCCGCCGTGGTCAGGTCGGTCCGCACCCGTGCGGCCGAGATCACGGTCCCCTCCTACGTCGGCCTCGCCGCGGCCGGAGCTCCGCTCGTCCCCGAGCGGGTGATGCGCCTGATCCGCCGCGCCGTCCACGACGACGCCGCGATCACCCGCGTCGACGACGACGTACGCCGGCGCTATCTCGACCGGATCGAGGCGCAGTGAGAGAGCGGGCCGGGCCTTTCGTCCCGAAGACCGAGGCCTTGCGTACGGTTCCACAGGCGCTCAGCGACACCAGGATTGCTGTTCATGATCAGCACCCCCACCATCGACGCTCGAGACAGATCACGACCCGTCGATGTCACAGCCGTGTTCCGCTCCTTCAGCTCCCGAGACTCGTCCACCGCGGCGGGCGATCGGGCTGGCCGGATGCAGGTCGTGAGGCCGCAGGCGAAGGCCGTTCAGTCCGGCACGTCGGCGCGGAACCTGAGTCAGCGCAGGGTCGCCCGACTGCTTCCAGCTGGCTCCGCTCAGTGGGCTCTCCTCACGGTGATGCGCGAGGTACGAGCTCCGTCATGGACCCCACTGTGTTCGGCAGCACGCGTAGCGGATCAGGTCGGAGACGCCAGGGCCCTGCGGGAAGCGCGGGCCCGGCTTCGGCGGGCGAGCATGGAGAGGGCGTCGCTGGCCGAGCTACGTGCGCTGGCCACGTTGAACCTGGCCATCAGCCACTGTGAAGCCGCCGGTTCCGACGACCGCAGGGAGCCGACGCACACGAACAGGTCGGTCGGCGGCCCGACCGGTGAGCGGGTCGAGCCATGACGGTCACGGCGACCTCCCGTCCCCAGCGGACACGGGTGGGCCACCGGGTGGCCATCGTGGAGCCGCACCCAGTGGTCGGTGAATCACTGGAGCTGGCGTTGTCCAGGCATCGCTTCGACGCTCGCCTCCTGCCCCCGTTCTCCGACCACGCAAGCGCGTCGGCGCTGACCGCGCGGATCGTGCGCGCGCGTGGGAGCATCGTGATCCTCGGCACGACGCTCGAGGCAGGCGATCCGTGGCTGGCGACGATCGCACCGTTGACCCGCGCGGGGATCGACGTGGTCGTCCTGACGTCGACGACCGACCGAGCCTGTTGGGGACAGGCGCTGCGCCGGGGTGCTCGGGCGGTGGTGCCGAAGTCGCGGCCGCTCAACGATCTCGTCTCGATCGTTCGGCGTCTTACGGAGGGACTTCGCGTTCTCGACGTGCGGGAGCGTGAAGAGCTCATCGCCCAGGCCGTACGGCGCGATGTCGAGCTGGCCGGCCTCCGTGAGCGGTTCGAACGTCTCTCCCACCGCGAGGAAGAGGTCCTGGAGCACCTCAGGAACGGTCGCACCGTGTCCCAGATCGCCGCTCTCGACTTCGTCTCGCCGGCCACGGTCCGGACCCAGGTCAAATCCATCCTGGCCAAGCTCGAGGTCACCTCACAGATCGCCGCGGTGGGCGCCGCCCATCGCCTGGGCTGGCAGCCGCCAAGGATTCGCGACCATCAGGCTCGTCCGCTACCGGAAGCCGGGTGACGAATCACCCCGTCCTCGGCAGCCACGGGCGGGTGATCGGCTCATGCCCAGCGGTCGGCGAGGGTGCGGATCACGTTGATGTTGCGGTTGGTGCTGATCGCGATGTGACGTTCCACGACGGCATTGGTGATCTTCGTCTGATGGAAGTTGTCGGTGAGCAGGTGGACCGCACGACCGATGACGTAGACCCGCTCGCCCTCGCCGGCCCGGGCGACCAGGGCCTCGCGCGAGCCGGAGTCGCTGTGGTCCTTGCACAGGAAGACGAACTGCTTTCCCTCGTGGCCCGTCCCGACCGCTGCGGCATCGTTGGCGATCACCTTCAGCTCGGCAGGCGTGGTGCAGATCGTCGGCACCTCGAAGAAGCGGTCGGCCGCGAAGGCCTCCTCCAAGATCGTCTCCATCTCGGCCCGGTCGCCGACCGGGTGGTCGAAGCGTACGTTGCCTGTGTTGATGTAGGTCTCGACGTCCGTTCCGCCCGCTCGCACCACCGCCGCGGCGATCGCCTGCTTGGGGAACTTGCGGGTCGCGCCGAGGTTGATCGCGCGCAGGAACGCGATCCAGGTGTGCCGCTCCGTTGTCATTCTCAGATAGTCTCCACCCGTTCACCGCGCCGCAACCCCAACCCTGGAATCCGACCGATGCCTTCACAGCAGCTGCTTCCCTCAGCGACCCCGACCGCCTCGGGGTCCGCTTCGGCGAAGACCCTGGACCTCTCCAGCGACCTGGTGGTCTACGCGGCGCGCCTCATGCGCCTCGTACGCCGCACGCTCGACCTTCCGGCCAGCGTCCGCGTCCTCACCATCCTGGACGCCATCGGGCCGCTCGGCATCACGGAGCTGTCCCGCGCCGACGGCTGCTCGCAGCCGACCATGTCGGCCCAGATCGCCCAGCTGGTGGAGAGCGGCCTGGTCAGCAAGGAGCCCAACCCGGCCGATGCGCGCGCCAGCCTGGTGACGCTGACCGAGGCTGGGCGGGCCGACCTGGCCGAGGTGCGTGAGCGCATCTCCCACCTCATCGCCGAGCGGCTGGAGTCACACAACCGCACCGAGGCCGACCTCGAGGCCGCCGTCTCCGTGCTGCGTGACCTGGTCGAGGGCGAGTCCCCGGTCTAGGCGAGCGCGGCGGCCGCCGCGGCGACGACGTCGGGATCGGTCGCCCAGTGACCTCCGTCGTCGGCGACACCCAGCGCCACCCGGCCGGTGGTGACGACCCGCCTCTTGGCGGACAGGTGCACGCCCTCGACCCCGAGCGCCGCCAGCGCCGGAATCGCGTCGACGGTCACGCCCCCTCCGGCCAGTACGTCCGGTCCCTCGGCCGCGACCATCTCGGCGATCGTCCTGGCACCCGCGGCGGCGGCCGACGCGCCCCCTGAGGTGAGCACCCGGTCGACCACGCCGTCCAGTGACCGGATCGCCGCGACCGGGTCGGCGCTGAGATCGATGGCCCGGTGGAACGTCACCGTGGCCTCGTACGCAGCGGCAGCATCCGCCAGCCCGCGGACCAGGTCCAGGTCGGGTTCCCCGTGCGGAGTGAGCGCGCCGATCACGATCCCGTCGGCCCCGGCCTCCAGGATCATCTCGGCCTCCCGTTCCAGGAGGTGACGCTCCTCGGCGGAGTAGCCGAACCCTCCCGGCCGCGGCCGGACGAGCACGTGGACGCCCTGCCACCCGGCGTCGGCGCCGCCGACCTCGTCGAGAACACTCTCGACCAGTCCCTGCGACGGGGTGACGCCGCCGACCTCGAGGGCCGTGCAGAGCTCGACCCGGGTCGCCCCGGCCGCACGCGCGGCAAGCGCACCGTCGACCGAGGTCACCGCGATCTCCAGCGAGGTCATCGACGCTCCCCCGATCCCGGCACGAGCACCGCCGACGGCATGAAGGCGAAGCCCGTGTCGAACGGATACATCGGCCTCTGGATCCTCCGGTGGCCGAGCCGGAGCAGATCCTGGTCGACGCCTCCGGGCGTCAGCGCGAGAACCCAGTCGGCGGCGATCTCGAAGAGCTCGGGCTCGAGGTAGCCGATCTTCACCACGAGCACGTCGACCTCGCGCGGCGAGATCCCGAGCGCCGTGAAGTCGGACTCCAGGTGGTAGGGCCGCCGGGCTCGGGTGACGATCACATCGACGCCCCCGACCCGCACGACCGTCTCCAGGTTGCCCGGCGCCGTGTCCGCGTAGCCCTCGGTCGTCTCGACGACCGCGAGCACCTCGCCCATTAGCCGCACCGGCCCCTCCAGCCGGGAGTCGACCCGGGCGCCCACCTCGACGTCGACGTGAGCGCCGACGCCGGCCCGCGCGATCGTCTCGGCGCCCTCGGCGTCCGGGATCGAGGCGTAGACGAGCCGTTTCCCGCTCCGCCTCAGCCCGTCGTGCTCGAGGAGCCGCGCCAGGGACCAGGTGACGTCACCGGCCCCGCCCGCGGTCGGGTTGTCGCCGGAGTCGGAGATGACGTACGGGGTCACGGGGCTGGCCACCGCGAGCGCCAGGGCTTCCTCGAGCGAGGCGGTGGGCGCGACGAACTCGAACTCCTGGTGGCGCTTCCAGATCTCCTCGACGAGCGCCGTGCACTCCCGCAGGCAGACCTCGGCGGAGTCGCCGGTCACCATCACCACCGCGTGGTTGCGCGGCTCGTCGGCCCACGGATAGCCGACCCAGTAGGCGGCGTCCACCACGCCGTCGAGCTCGGCGACCTCCGCCACCCGGCGATAGAGCGAGGCGGCCGGCTCCAGCCGGGTCGAGGTCTTCTCCCCCGGCAGCAGCACCGGCACCATCGCCCACGCCTTCACGGGCTTGCGCGACCCGGCCGGCAGCGCGAGCCGGCCCAGAAGGTTGCGTACGGCCCGTTCCTTCGTCTGCAGCCAGTCCTCGTGCGGTGCCGTCCGGTAGCAGGTCAGCAGGTCGAGCGCCTCGGCGAGACGCGGCGAGACGTTGCCGTGCAGGTCCATCCCCGTCGAGAGGAGTACGTCGCCCCCGACCGCCTCCCGCACCGCGACCGCGAGGTCGCCCTCGAGATCGTCCAGACCGACCGCGGAAGCCGCGCCGTGGAGATCGAGGACGATCCCGTCCAGCGGCCGCTCCGCGTGGGCCGCCGCCAGGCCGGACACGATCTCGGCCTTCATCGACAGGTAGTCGTCGAGCGGGATCGCGCCGCCCGGGATGCCGCGCGCCTGCATCACAGGAACCCACTCGGCCGCCTCGGTCAGGGCACCGCCCACAGCCCAGAACTCCCTGGCATCCAAGATCGCCTGCCCACGCTTGGGCGCCAGCATCTCCGTCGTGGTCAGCGCTGGCGAGAAGGTCGACGCCTCCAAGCTGATCCCCGCGATCCCGACCCGCGGCCGTCCCACTTCAGGTATCACGCCGGACAGTGTGCCGCACCCGAGCACACCGAGTGCCGAGTCGGCCCGTCTTGACCAAGCTCGAGGTCGAGTCGGCAGCGGCTAGGCCGAGCCTCGCGCCGCCCAGTCGCGCAGGGTGTCGATGCGGGCCTTCAGCTGGTCGGCGTTGGCGACCGCGGCGGGCGGGCCGCCGCACTCCTTGCGGAGCCGGTTGTGGGTGACGCCGTGGGGCGTCTTGGTGCGGTGGTGCCAGGCGGCGACCAGACCGTTGAGCTCGCGCCGGAGCACGGCGAGCTGCTCGTGGGCGGCGACCGCGGCCACGGGCTCGTCGGCGGCCACCGGCGCGGAGGCCGACTTCTGCTTGCGGGCGCGCTCGCTCTGCCGCTGCTGGAGCAGCGTCTTCATCTGGTCGGCGTCGAGCAGCCCGGGGATGCCGAGGAAGTCCATCTCCTCCTCCGACCCGACGTGCACCTCGCCGGAGTGGCCGAACTCGCCGCCGTCGAAGAGCACTCGGTCGAAGCGCGCCTCCGAACCCATCGCCTCCCAGGCTCCGAGCTCCTCCTCGGAGGCCCCCTCCTCGGCGTTGGCCGCCGCCAACAGCGCGTCCTCGGCGGCGAAGATGTCGTCCTCGCTGGTGACCTTCTTGCCGAGCACGTGGTCGCGCTGCAGCTCCAGCTCGGAGGCGAAGCCGAGCAGGTTGGGCACCGACGGCAGGAAGACGGAGGCGGTCTCACCCCGTGTGCGAGCACGTACGAAGCGTCCCACCGCCTGCGCGAAGAAGAGCGGCGTGGAAGTGGTGGTGGCGTAGACCCCGACCGCGAGCCGGGGCACGTCGACGCCCTCGGAGACCATCCGGACCGCGACCATCCAGCGGTCGTCGGACTCGGAGAACTTGGCGATCTTCTTCGAGCCGGCCTTCTCGTCGGAGAGCACGACGGTGGCGCTCTGCCCGGTGATGGTCTTGAGCGTCTTGGCGTAGGCACGCGCCGAGTCCTGGTCGGTGGCGATGACGAGGCCGCCGGCGTCCGGGACGTGGCGGCGCACCTCGGTCAGGCGCTTGTCGGCGGCGGCGAGCACCGACGGGATCCAGGATCCGGCAGGGTCGAGTGCGGTGCGCAGCGCCTGCGAGGTCAGGTCCTTGGTCAGCGGCTCGCCGAGGTGGGCGGCGATCTCGTCGCCGGCCCGGGTGCGCCACTGCATCTGTCCCGAGTAGGCCATGAACAGCACCGGCCGGACGACGTGGTCGCGCAGCGCCTCGGCGTAGCCGTAGGTGTAGTCGGCCGCCGAGCGCGGGATGCCGTCCTCGCCGGGCGCGTAGGTGACGAAGGGGATCGGGTTGGTGTCGGACCGGAACGGCGTGCCGGTCAGCGCCAGCCGCCGTGCGGCGGGCTCGAACGCCTCCCGGATCCCGTCACCCCAGGAGAGCGCGTCGCCGGCGTGGTGGACCTCGTCGAGGATCACCAGCGTCTTGAACCGCTCCGTGCGGATCCGCATCGCGAGCGGGTTGACCGCCACCCCGGCGTACGTCACCGCGATCCCGACGTAGTCGGCCGAGGTCTTGCCCTGGCCGGCGGAGTAGGTCGGGTCGATCGGGATGCCGGCCCGCGCCGCCGCCTCGGCCCACTGGACCTTGAGGTGCTCGGTGGGCGCGACGATGGTGACCCGGTCGACCAGCCTGCGGCCGAGGAGCTCGGCAGCGACGGTCAGCGCGAAGGTCGTCTTGCCGGCCCCGGGCGTCGCCACGGCGAGGAAGTCACGAGGATGGTCGGTGAGGTAGGCGTTCAGCGCCTCCTGCTGCCAAGCACGAAGCTTGGGCGCAGTGCCCCACGCGGCCTTGTTGGGCCACGCGGGTGTGAGAGCGCCGGGCAGGTCGGCGCTGCTCACTCGTCGTCGCCCTCGCCACCGCCCGGCGGCATCCCCTCGAAGATCTCCTTGCAGTCGGGGCAGACCGGGAACTTGGACCCGTCACGGCTCGGCACCCACACCTTGCCGCACAGCGCGACCACGGGCGTGCCCATGACCATCGCCTCGGTCAGCTTGTCCTTCTCCACGTAATGGGAGTAGCGGTCGTGGTCACCCTCCTCGGTGGGGACGTCTTGATGACGAACGTCCTCCCGTTCCTTGACGGCTTCTTTCGTGCCGAATCCCAGGATGCCCATACCCGCCAGTCTACTGGTCCCCTAGTTGAGTTCCGGATCGGGCGGGCGCGTGGCGTGGAAGGCCAGCTCACCCGGCTGGCGACGGAGCACCGCGGACCACATCGAGCTGACGTCGTCCAGGAACGAGTCGTAGGGCTCGCTGTCGACGACATACCAGGACCCCTCCTCGACCTCTCCCTCGAGCTGGGCGGCGCCCCAGCCTGCGTAGCCGGCGAAGATGCGCAGCCGCGACAGCGTGCCGTCGACGAGCTCGACCGGGGTGTCGAGATCGAGCAGCCCGAGGCGCCCCACCACGGGGCGGAAACCCAGCGGCGGGTCGTCGGAGTCGACCAGGAGCGCCACCGCGATCGCGGAGTCCTTGCTCACCGGGCCGCCCTGGAAGAGGACGTCGGGAACGGCCACGGACGTCGCCCAGGGATGCAGCACCTCGGCCACCGGGACGGGCGAGGGCCGGTTCAGCACCACACCCAGCGCACCGTCGTCGTTGACCTCGATCAGCAGCACGACGGTGTCGACGAAGTTGGGGTCGCGAAGCTCCGGGGTGGCCACCAGCAGCCGCCCGGCGCGTACGTCCTTCTGCTCCGTCATGACGCCATGATCGCATCACCTGGGGCACGTCAGCCGCAACAGGAAACCAACAAATGAGAAGGCTCCGGGGCCGGCGCAAGGGAGTTGCGGAAGGGAGATCCGCGGGAGGGAGCGCGCCGGCGCCCGGAGCCTGGCTTGGTGGTTCGTACGCAGCCCCTTCGACAAGCTCAGGACGGGCCTAGGCGGCCGAGCGGGCCGCCCGGAGCATGTCGACGAGCCCGGCGAAGGGCCCGCGCTCGACGACCTCGATGGCCGGCTCGTACTCGGCGCGGGCACGCGCCTCGATCATCGAGCCGAGGCGGACGCACTCGGCGTCGGCGAAGGCACCCTTGCCCGCCATCACGGCCAGGGTCAGGTGCTCCTTGGTCTGCGACTTGGCCAGTGCGGTGGCCATGGCCTCGTCGACGGGAAGCGCGTGGTAGCGGTCGAGGACCGTGCGGATGCCGGGCAGGTCGTCGGCAGCGCCGTGCCAGGCGCGGACGACAGCGTCCTCGAGGTCCATCGGCTGCTGGGCGAGCTCGGTCTCGATGCGGCCCGACAGGCGGGTGTGCCAGCGCAGCTGCAGGGCGGCGAGCAGGTCGAGCTCGTCAGCAAAGGTTTCGGTGACGCCGGGAAGATCCATGGGCAGCAGGCCGTCTCGACGCTCGTCGACGGCGGCGACCACGCCGCGGAGGATCTCCCCGCGCTTGTGATGGCTGGTCCAGCTCATTGTGTCGGCTCCTTGCGGAAGGTGAGCACTCACATACCGTGAGTACGTACCCATAGTATTGGACATACCGACGGTATGGCCAATAGCTGGAACGGTGATTCCGAACACGGCCGTTAGAGTGGACGGGTGGCAAAGTCGTCCGTGAGCAAGCTCGTCCCCAAGGTTCCCCCGCTTCCGTCGGTGCCGGGGATGTCACGGAGGCAGCAGTTCTCCGCGTCGACCAAGAAGACGCTCGTCGAGGTCGCCGAGAAGCTCTTCACCGAGCACGGCTACGCGAGCACGTCGCTGGACGCCATCGTGGCCGGCGCCGAGGTCACCAAGGGTGCCCTCTACCACCACTTCAGCGGCAAGCAGGCGCTCTACGAGGTCGTCTTCGAGAAGGTCGAGGCCGCCACCGCGCAGAGCATCGACGCCGCGATGCGCGAGTCGAAGGACCCCTGGGAGCAGGCCCGGGCCGGGCTGCGTACGTTCCTGGAGGCCGTCCAGCAGCCGACCTACCGCCGCATCGTCGTGCAGGAGGGGCCTGCCGTCCTCGGCTACCAGCGCTACCGCGAGCAGGAGGAGCGCTCCACGTTCACCGTCGTCGAGGACATCGTCGCCGCCGTCCTGCGCGCCGGCGACCGGACCGTCGACGACGAGATGGTCGCCACCTTCGCCCGACTCTTCTTCGGAGCGATGTCGGCCGCCGGCGAGTCGGTCACCGAGGCCAGCAACCCCGAGGACGCCGCCGAGCGCATCGAGCTCGCCGTGACCTACCTGCTGACCGGGGTCCAGACCCTGGCGCAGCAGGGCGTCAAGGTCGAGGACATGCGCTGAGAGATCGCAATCTCTCCCTTACCTGACGGTGACGCCCCCGGCCTCGACCTGGCCGTTGCCCTTCGGGATCAGGTCCAGCCAGACCTTGCCCGGCGGGATCTCGATCGGTGCACCCTTCGCGTCGGTGAAGATGACCGCGCCCTTCTCGCCCTTCTTCACCCAGGTCGCCTCGACGATCTGACCATCACGCATGATCCACGCCTTGCCCCGGCCGGTGAAGTGCGAGACGGGGACGATCGCGCCGCCCGGGTCCTTGTAGGGCGCGATGGTGGTCTTCGTCTGGGCGACCACGACGGTGTCGGCGAGGAACTGGCCGCTCTTACCCATGTAGTTGTTCTTCAGGCGGTACTTGCCGCCGCGGAAGACCCAGTTGTCCGTGCGCGCCTGGGAGAACTTCACGTCGACGGCCTTGGCGGGCTTGGCGCCGGCCAGCTTCGTGTCCGCCTCGCCCCAGGGCATGAAGTCGTCGGGGCGCTCGGCCTTACCCTTCTCCTCGGCCGCCTTGCCGGCCTTGGCGACCTTGCCGACCACGCTGTGCAGGAAGTCGTGAGGCTTGCTGGTGTCGCGTACGACGTAGGGGGTGGACATGTCGATCCACTCCACATCGTACTTCTTCAGCTGCGCGAAGGTGTAGGGGGCAGCGCCGCTGGTCAGGATCTTGCCGCCGGTGGGGGCGGCGATGCCGGCGTCGGTCGCCCGCATGGAGCGGACCGGGCCGGCCTCCTTCGGAAGCTGGGAGTAGTAGGCGACGGCCAACCGGGTCACGCCGCCCTCGACCAGCTCCTGGACGACCATGTCCGCCTTGGCCACGCCGTACTGCGGCGCGCTGGCTGCGGTGTTGTCGATCTTGACGATGAAGACCGGGTGCTTGCGCGCGGCCGACTGCCCCTCCGGGAGCTCGATCCCGGTCAGCGGCTCGTGGTCGGGCTCAGCGGGTGCGGACGGCGACGGCTTCGAGTCCGTCGGCTCCTCGGAGGTTCCACAGCCGGTCAGGGCCAGGCCCGCGACTGCCAGCGTTGCCGCCGCTCGCAGCAGGAACCCCGGGCGGGACGTGCGCATCATCAATCTCCATCTGCATCGGGCCTGCATCGGCCTGCATCGGCCTGCATCGGCTCAGTACCAAGACGAGTGTCAGACGGTAATCGTTGCACCCAACGCAGCCGCGCCCGGGGTTCCTCGCTGGATGAGATCAGGCGACCGTGGCGCCACCGTCGACGTAGAGGGTCTGACCGGTGATGTAGGAGGCCTCGTCGCTGGCCAGGAAGGCAGCGGCGGCGGCGATGTCGGCCGGCTCGCCGACGCGCTTGACCGGGTTGGCCTCGGCCGAGAGCTTGCGGAACTCGTCCACGTCCAGGCCGAGGCGGGCCGCGGTCTGGTCGGTCATCTCGGTGGCGATGAAGCCCGGCGCGATGGCGTTCACGTTGACGCCGTAGGGGCCCAGCTCGATGGCAAGGGTGCGGGTGAAGCCCTGCACGCCCATCTTGGCCGCGGAGTAGTTGGCCTGGCCGCGGTTGCCGAGAGCCGAGGTGGAGGACACGTTGATGATCTTGCCGTACTTCTGCTTCACGAAGACCGCCTGCGCCGCCTTGCTCATCAGGAAGTGGCCCTTGAGGTGGACGCCCATGACCAGGTCCCAGTCCTCCTCGGTCATCTTGAAGAGCAGGTTGTCGCGGGTGATGCCGGCGTTGTTCATCAGGATGTGCAGGCCGCCGAGCTCCTCGACGACGCGGGCGATCGCGGCCTCGGCGTCCTCGGCCTTGGCGACGTTGGCACCGATGCCGACCGACTTGGCACCCTCGGCGAGCGGGAGCTTGGCGGCTGCCTCAGCCGCGGCGGCCTCGTCCAGGTCGATGATCGCGACCGAGGCGCCCTCCTCGGCGAAGCGCGTGGCGACTCCGAACCCGATCCCTCGCGCTGCACCGGTGATGACTGCGACGCGTCCGTCGAAACGACCCATGACTCGAACTCCTTTGGTTGTGACTCACCCCACGAACACGTGCGGCCCCCGCCGACAATAGCGAGGGCCGTACGTGATGTCGCGAGGTGTCTACTGATTGGTAGCAACCCACGTGTCCCGCGCGGCCACGCCCAGGTCGGGGTGGTCGGTGAAGAAGGCGTCGACACCGGCGTCGAGGTAGGGACCGACCTCGCAGCCGAGGTCACCGATCGCGATCGGGTCGGTGCCCTTGCGGCACTCGGTGGGGAGGTACTTGTTCTCGGCGCGCATCGTCCAGATCACGGTCGGCAGCCCAGCACGCTCGGCACGGTCGGCGAGGTCGGTGGCCTCACCGAGCGTGCCGTCCGCGTTGCGCGGGATGAAGTAGAACTTGTACGGCGCGACCTGGTCGGCGTACTTCTTGATGCTGCGCAAGCCCTTGTCGGTGACCAGGAAGTCGTTGGTCACGCCGGTCCCGGCGACGACCTGGTCGTAGGGCGCGCCACCGAAGTCGATCAGCTGCACCAGCTTGGTGCCGACCATGCGGTTGAGGTCCTTGAGGTTGCTGACCTCGAAGGACTGGATGACCGCCGCGGAGCTCTTGCCGCCGAGGCCGTGGCGCTTGAGGCTCTTCGCGAGCGGCTCCTCCAGGGAGAGGCCGATGGAGTCGAAGTACGTCGGGTGCTTGGTCTCCGGCGCGACGCCGATGGTGCGGCCGGTCTCGGCCTCCTTGGCGTCGACCAGGTCGAGCACCTCGTCGAGGGTCGGCACCTGGTAGAGGCCGTTGTACGCGGTGTTGGCCGGCCGATCGCCCGGGATGCGCTCCTTGGCGCGCAGCGTCTTCAGCTCGGCGAGCGTGAAGTCCTCGGTGAACCAGCCGGTCAGCGAGGTGCCGTCGATCGTCTTGGTGGTCTTCCGGCTCGCGAACTCGGGGTGGTCGGCGACGTCGGTCGTGCCGGAGATCTCGTTCTCGTGGCGCGCGACGAGCACGCCGTCCTTCGTCGAGACCACGTCGGGCTCGATGTAGTCGGCGCCTTGCTGGATGGCCAGGTCGTACGCCGCCAGGGTGTGCTCGGGGCGGTAGCCGGAGGCACCGCGGTGACCGAAGACGATCGGGGCGGCGTCGTGGTGCTTGGCAGCCTGGACGGCGGTCGTGGTGGGGGCCGACGCGGAGGCGGGGTGCGAGACCAGGACGGTCCCGGCGGCGAGCGCCGCGGCGGCGGCAAGCGTGAGAGTACGCATGCGAGTGGGGTTCAGCATGTTCATGAGCAGATCACACCGGCCCCGGGAGTCTCTGGGGCCGGTGTGCGGTGAACGTCGCGTGACGATCTGTGGAAACGCGTCAGGCAGCGGCGTCCGCGGCCTGCTCAGGCATACGCCGCTTTGCGATCACGTCGTGGAGGACGTCGGGGTTGTTGGTGATGATGCCGTCGACGCCGCGGTCGAGGACGGCGCTCATCGTGGCGGCGTCGTTGACGGTCCAGGAGTGGATGTCCATCCCGAGCGCGTGGACCCGGGCGACGTAGCCCGCGTCGAAGGAGCCGTGGTGCGGGTTGATCTGGTCGGCCCAGGTGTAGGTGTCCAGGTCGGCGTAGGCCGGAGTGCCGAGCAGGCCGACCGGCACCTCGGGCTGGATGCTCTTGTAGGTCTTCATGGAGTCGAAGTCGAAGCTCTGCACGGCGAGCCGGCCCGCGGCGACCGCGGAGTCGACGTAGCCCGGGAAGGAGTCGAACTCGGCGGCCACCTTCTTCTCGATGCCCGGGTAGAGCCCGGGCGACTTGAGCTCCATCAGGATGCCGGACTTCGAGGGCCGCACCTGCGCGACCATCTCCTTCAGCGTGGGCACCGGCTCACCGGCGTACTTCTCACTGAACCAGGAGCCGGCGTCGAGGGTCTTGATCTCGGCGAGGGTGAAGTCCTTGACCCGCCACGGCGAGCGGCCGGGGAAACGCTGCTCGACGTCGGTGGTGCGCGACAAGGTGGTGTCGTGCATCAGCACGAGCTCGCCGTCCTTCGTGGCCTGCACGTCCGACTCGATCCAGTCGGCGTCCTGCTCGATGCCGACGGCGAAGGCGGCGAGGGTGTTCTCGGGGGCGTACGAGCTCGCCCCGCGGTGGGCGGTGACGGTGATGTGGTCGGCCCGGTTGGCCTCGACGGCGTCGACCGCCACCGGGACGATCATCGTGCCCGCGGCGAGCGCCACGCCGGCCAGAGCTGAGGTGAAGGTTTTGGACGCGACGGACGACAGCGACATTGCGCACTCCCGGGATCAGTGGATGACGACTGATCTCGAGTGAATCGGTCCCGGCCGACCTCGCCCCGACGGATTGATGGCCGAAGCCGTACGCCTCGGTGAACTCAGCCGGGCCCAGCCGAGCTCAGCCCAGGACGGCGCGGAGCCGGTCGGCGTACTCCTTCTGCTCGCCGGTGGCGTACTTGTGGCGGGGCCAGAAGAAGCCCTTGAGCCCGTCGCCGCGGGTGCGCGGGACGACATGGAGGTGGAGGTGTGGCACCGACTGGCTGACCACGTTGTTGACCGCGACGAAGCTGCCCTGGGCGCCGAGTCCCTCGACCACTCCGGCGGCCAGGCGCTGAGCATTCGCGACGAAGCGTTGATGCAGGTCAGGCGGGAGATCGAGGAGCGTGGCGAGATGCTGTCTCGGCACCATCAGGATGTGGCCCTTCTGCACCGGCCGATGGTCGAGGAAGGCCAGGAACCGGTCGTCCTCGAAGACCACCTCGGCCTCCAGGTCCCCGGCGACGACGTCGCAGAACACGCAGCTCATGACTCGTCTCCCCACGACAGCGTCGCGACCACGAGGTCGACCGTGGGCAGGACCAGGTCGGCAAGGTCGGGGTGCGGGAAGGAATAGATCAGCCGCGACTCGTAGAGCCGGTCGGGCGAGGCCACCCACCGCTCCCCCACCGTCGTGGTCTCGGCCTGCAGCGGGTGGCGGAGCATGCCGAACGGAGCCGGCCGGCTCAGGGCGACCGCCAGCCCGGCGGGGCGTCGACCGACGCGCTGCAGCCAGTAGGCCAGGAACGCCGCCCCCTGCTCGGCCGCTGCGTCCTTGGCCGCCGACATCCACCGAGACCAGTCGGGCAGCTCGATCCTGGACCGCTGCACCTTCGGGAGGACCTTGTCGACCAGATCGGCGAGCTGGTAGTCGCGTACGTTCTCGTCGGACATGTCCACGACGTACCACTCCTGCGCCTTCGGCAGCCGCAGGTCCACGTGCGGTTTGGGGCCGAGCGCCTTGAGGACGTCCTTGATGCTCGCCCGGAACCGGTTCGGCCCGGCCGGGTCGAAGGTCACGTACGCGATGTCCTCGATGTTGGCGGTCAGGAAGTCGCGCAGGCCGTCGCCGCTGCGCAGCTGCGCGCGCCGGCGGGTGTCCTCGGCGAGGAACGCCTCCAGCGCCTCCTGGGAGGAGAAGAGCATCGCCTCGTACGGTGGCCGGTTGCCGTGATCCCCGGGAAAGACCCTGATCCGGGCCTCGTCGAGCTGGGGTACGACAACCTGCCCCGTACGCAGCGCGGCACCGACCGCGTCGCCGTCGGCGGCGGCGAGCGCCGCCTCCAGCGCGGGGTTGCGGTAGCCGTCGATCACCTTCCGAGGCTAACCCCCGGAAGTGATCGGATCGGTCTAGACGGCGCCGAGACGCTGTGGCGTGTCGTCGTCGCAGGTCGCGAAGAAGTTTCCGACCTCGTCGACCATGTGGTTGAACGACTCCGCCGCGAAGAGCACCGGCTGGTAGTGGGTGATGTCGTAGTCGATCGTCGCCATTTGCGCGAAGTCGATCGGCCGCACCTCCACCTCGTGCATCTCCTCGATCTCGCCGTAGGACGAGAGCAGCCCGGCCCCGTACGCCTTGATGTCCCCGTCCTCGTGGAGCACACCGAACTCGATGGTGAACCAGAAGACGTCGGCGACGACCTGGAGCGCCTCCCTGGTCTCCACGCGGCGCGCGGCCGCGCCGGCGAGACGCTTCACCTCGGCGACCTGCGGGTCGGCGAGGAGGTTCCCGTGGCCGATCACCTCGTGGATGATGTCGGGCTCCGGGGTGTAGAGCGGCACGGCGTGGTGACGCAGATACTGCGTCGAGTGGAACTGCCCGTCCGCCAGGCTCCCGTAGAACTCCTCCAACGGCACGATCCCCGCGGCCGGGACGTACTCGAAGCCGGTCAGCGGCCTCAGGCCCGCCGACACCTCGTCGAGCTGCGGCACCCGGTCCTGCGGGAGGTTGAGGGCCTCGACCGCCGCGAGGTAGTTGCGGCAGGCGTACTTGGCGTGCAGCGGCGCGATCTCCCGGCACACCGTGCGCCAGATCTCGTTCTCCGTCTCCGTGTAGTCGATCCGGGGCACCGGCTGCCCCGGCTTCCAACCGAGCGCCGCGCCAGCGATCTCGCTGCGTCGTGCCCGGTAGTCCTGGTCTGCGAACCCGGGGTGGTTGTCCCCCAGATGCACCTCGACCTGCCCGTCCTCGCCCACGGTGACGGGCGAGTAGAGCTGTCCTTCCTCGAACATCCTTACCTCCATGTGACGTACGCCTCACAACCCTATCGCGCACGCAAGAGAAGCCGTCCCGTCAGGGAGATGAACAACCGGAAGTCTTCCGCCCTGCAGTCGCATCCATGCTCCGCTATGTCGTCACCATCACCTGCCTCCCCGGCATTTTTCCGCCATAGCGGGGATCTGAGGGCCGATCATTGCGTGTCATTGCGTGTCATTGCGTGCAGGGTCTCGTACCCACCCGTACGGGCCCGAGCATCTCGTCAAGCGCATAGTTCGAGGCCGGAGGGCCCGAGTTGGGGGCGGCATGCGTCGGGGCACATTTCAGAGCCGCTCGTGGCCCCTTCACCACGTACGACACCAACCACGCGCAACTAAGGGGGTG
>NZ_JBHVKN010000109.1:599-17029 GCF_042798075.1 Nocardioides sp. NPDC057772 | reverse complement strand
GAGCTGTTCGGCTGCTCGGCGCTGATCTTCCAGTCGGCCTTCGCCGGCCTGGTCGACCAGATCCGTGGCGACCTCCCGGAGCTGACCACGCTGGTCTGTCTCGACGCGACCTATGACTGGGCGATCGGCTGGGACGACTTCCTCGGTTCTCCTGACGCGTTCGAGCCCGTCGAGGTCGAGGACGACCTGGCCATGGTCGTCGGCACCGGCGGGACCACCGGGCGGCCCAAGGGCGTCATGCTCACCGGCACCAACCTGGAGACGATGACGGCGATCACGCTGATGGCCTACCCGTGGCCGGGCGCGCCGACGCGGCCGACCTACCTCGCGCTGGCGCCGCTCACCCATGCCGCGGGGGTGCTCTGCTTCCCGGTGCTGTGCCTGGGCGGGAAGATCGTGGTGATGCGTACGCCGGACGTGGGGGCGTTCCTCGAGCACATCGAGCGACACCAGGTCACCCACACGTTCCTGCCACCGACGCTGATCTACCTGGTGCTGGACCACCCGGCACTGCCGTCGACGGACATGCGGTCGCTGCGCTGCTTCTGGTACGGCGCGGCGCCGATGTCGACGACGCGTCTGGAGGAGGCACTGAACCGGATCGGCCCGGTCATGGCACAGCTGTTCGGACAGACCGAGGCGCCGATGATGATCGCGACCATGTCGCCCGCCGACCATTTCCACGAGGACGGGTCGATCGCCACCGAGCGGCTCTCCTCGGCCGGTCGGCCGGCCCCGCTGGTGACCGTCTCGATCATGGGCGAGCGCGGCAAGCTGCTCGGCTCCGGGGAGCGAGGCGAGATCGTCGTACGCAGCTCCCTGGTCATGCGCGGCTACCTCGACAATCCCGAGGCCACCGCCGAGGCCAGCGCGCACGGCTGGCATCACACGGGTGACATCGGCTTCCTCGACGAGGACGGCTTCCTGCACATCGTCGACCGCGCCAAGGACATGGTGATCACGGGTGGGTTCAACGTCTACTCGACCGAGGTCGAGCAGGCGTTGATGACCCATCCCGCGATCGCCGACTGCGCCGTGGTCGGGCTGCCCGACGAGAAGTGGGGCGAGCGCGTCACGGCCGTCGTCCTCCCCCGGCCAGGTGCCGAGGTCGACGTCGCCGCTCTCAAGGCGTACGTCAAGGAGCGGATCGGCGCGGTCAAGACCCCCAAGCAGATCGAGGTCTGGCCCGACCTGCCGCGCTCGAAGGTCGGCAAGGTCCTCAAGACCGAGATCAAGAGAGAGCTGACGAGCTGACCGATGGTGCCGACTCGGCGCATCTGCCCCGTCTCGTGGTGCCGAGTCGGCGGATCTGCCCCCGTGCCTCGCGAAGCGAAGCGAGCGAGAGGGGGCGGATGCGCCGACTCGGCCGTAAATCTCAGGCCGCTGGGAACGAAGCAGCCTCCGCGGCGTACGCGACCATCCACGTCGGCTCGATGGTGGCGTAGACGACGCCGGGGCCCTCCCAGGTCTGCGGGTCGGAGCCGTAGTACTCGGTGAAGTAGGCGTTGTGGGCCTCGAACTCCGGCCCCTCGGAGACCACGTGCGCCTGTCCGTGGGTGAAGACGCCGACGCGCTCGCCGTCGACGTGGGTCGCGCTGACCGCCGGCCGGGCGAGCATGTGCTTGGCCTTGACGGCGGTTGGCGAGGTCCCGAACAGCCAGCGGCCGCGCAGGAAGTGGCCGTCGACACAGCTCGTCCGCGGCTCGCCGCGGGCGGTCACGGTGGCCAGGACCAGCACCTTCATGCCCGTCAGCTCGGTGACGAGCTGGCGGGCGTTCAGGCGCTGGTCGTCGTTGACGATGCCGGTCAGGTGGTTGCTCGCGCGGCCGATCGAGGCGTCCAGGAGGCGTTGCAGGTCGGCGATCTCTTCGTCTGTCTCGTGCACACGACGAGTCTCACACCGCGCCTGCTCGGGCCGCTTGATCGTTCTTGCGCGGCTAGCCGATCGCGGCGGCGATCTCCGGCGGGATGGCGGTGGTGCCCGACCCGTCGGTCGCGACGACGACGTAGACGACCGACACGGCGCAGGCCACCTCCTCGCCCCGGCGGAACTCGAACTCGAGCGTGAAGCTCTTCGTGCCGATCCGGGAGGTGCGCACCGGCACCTGGACCCGGTCACCGAAGCCGATGCCGACCTTCCAGTCGAGGTCGGCATGGGCGAGGTGGACGTCGACCCCGAGCTCCTGCCAGCGGGGATAGGGCACCCCACAGGCGTCGATGTAATGGTTCATCGCCTCATCGACGTAGCCGAGATACCAGCTGTTGAACATCACCCCCTGCATGTCGACCTCGTAGTAGCGCGGCGTGAACTCGTAGACCGTCGTCACGGGCGCTCCTTCGCGGGCAGGATCCGCCCACTGACCTCGCCGAGGGCGATCCGGCCGCCTCCCGGTGCGGGCGCGGTGGCGGTGATGGTGACCTCGTCGCCGTCCTCCAGGAAGGTACGCATCGACCCGTCGTCCAGCTTGAACGGCTCGGCTCCCGACCAGCTGAGCTCGAGGAACGAGCCGCGCTGGCCCGGCTCCGGACCGCTGATCGTGCCACTGGCGAAGAGGTCGCCGACGCGGAGCGAGGCTCCGTTGGCGGTCATGTGGGCGAGCATCTGCGGGGCGGTCCAGTACATCGCGGCGTACGGGGGCTCGGCGACCAGCGTCCCGTTGAGCCGCACCTCGAGAGCGAGGTCGAGACCCCAGGGCTCGAGGGTGGAGTCGTCCAGGTAGCCGGTCAGCGGAACATCGCGTTCCGGGGGCCGGACCCGCGCCGCCTCGAGCGCGGTGAGCGGGAGGACCCACGGAGAGATCGAGGTGGCGAACGACTTGCCGAGGAACGGGCCCAGCGGGACGTACTCCCAGGCCTGGATGTCGCGCGCCGACCAGTCGTTGAGAAGCGTGATGCCGAAGATGTGGCCGGCGGCCTCGGTGAGCGGGACCGGGGTGCCCTGCTCGGAGCCGACGCCGACCACGAAGCCGAGCTCGGCCTCGATGTCGAGCCGGATCGAGGGGCCGTCGACGATCCCCTCGGGGGTCTTGCGCAGCCCGGTCGGCCGGACGACGTCGGTGCCGGAGACGACCACGGTGCCGGAGCGGCCGTGGTAGCCGATCGGGAGGTGCTTCCAGTTGGGCGTCAGCGGCTCGGAGTCGGGGCGGAACATCTTCCCGACGTTGGAGGCGTGGTGCTCGGAGGCGTAGAAGTCGACGTAGTCGGCCACCGTGAACGGCAGCAGCAGGTCGGCTTCCTCGATCGGCACCAGGTGCGGGCGCACCTCGGCCTCGCTCCCGGGGTCGCCGAGCAACCGGGTCACCTCCGCGCGCACCTGCGCCCAGGCCTCCGGGCCGGAAGCGAGCAGGCCGTCGAGCCCGCCCTCGCACGCCGCGGCGAGGCCGTCGGCCGACGCGGCGACGTCGAGCACGAGGTCACCGATCCTCACCCCCAGTCGCGGGGTGGGATCAGCGGTGGTGCGGAAGGTGGCGTACGGAAGCGCCTCGAGGCCGAACTGACTGTCACCGATGTCCAGCCAGGGCGACGTCACTGGCGACCCCCTGCCCAGGTCCAGGCGTACTTGCCGTCGTCGACCGCGGCGCCGGCCTCGCCGACCTCGAGCGGCCGGAAGGTGTCGACCATGACCGCGAGCTCGTCGAAGAACTCCGCCCCCAGGCTGCGCTCCATCGCGCCCGGCTGGGGACCGTGGGCGTGGCCACCGGGGTGGAGGGTGATCGAGCCGATGCCGATCCCGGAGCCCTTGCGGGCCTCGTAGTCGCCGCCGACGTAGAACATCACCTCGTCGGAGTCGACGTTGGAGTGGTAGTAGGGCACCGGCACCGCGAGCTCGTGGTAGTCCACCTTGCGCGGCACGAAGTTGCAGATCACGAAGTTGTTGCCCTCGAAGACCTGGTGGGCGGGCGGCGGCTGGTGCACCTTGCCGGTGATCGGCATGAAGTCGGCGATGTTGAAGACGTAGGGGTAGAGGCAGCCGTCCCAGCCGACGACGTCGAACGGGTGGTGCGGGGTGACGTGGATCGACCCGGCGATACCGCCGGCGCCCGGCCCACGATGCTTGATGTAGACCTCGGTCTCGGTCTCCTCCACCGTCTTCGGCTCGGTCGGGAGCCGGAGGTCGCGCTCGCAGTAGGGAGAGTGCTCGAGGAACTGGCCGAACCTGGACAGATAGCGCTTCGGCGGGGCGATGTGCGAGCTGGCCTCGATCGCGTAGACCCGCAGCGGGGCATCGCCGACCGGCACCCAGCGGTGGGTGGTGGCGCGCGGGATCACCACGTAGTCGCCCTCCCCCACCATCAGATCACCGAAGACGGTCTCGACGACACCGGTCCCGGACTCGACGTAGACACACTCGTCGCCGATCGCGTTGCGGTAGAGCGGCGAGGTCTCCCCCGCGACCGCATAGTGCAGCCGTACGTCGGCGTTGCCGAGCACCAGCCGGCGGCCGGTCACCGCGTCATGACGCTTCCAGTCCTCGCCGGGAAAGAGGTCGTGAAGCCCGAGGTGCATCGGGCGCAGAGGGTGGTTGGGGGTCGTGCCGTGGTCGGGCAGCTCCCAGATGCGTACGTCCTTCACCGCTGAGGGGATGTGGCGGTGGTAGAGCAGGGAGGAGTCCGAGGAGAACCCTTCCTCGCCCATGAGCTCCTCGTAGTAGAGATTCCCTTCTCCGTCGCGGTGTTGGGTGTGCCGCTTGGGCGGGATGTGCCCGCGCTTTTGGTAATGCGCCATACCTCGGATCGTACGTGACCTGGACCACACCTCTCACCGGGGCCGAACGTCCTGAATTCGTCCAGGTACCTCCCGGGGCATACCCGACTCCCCTAGTCTCCTGAGATGCCCTCCGAGACCCCCGAGACCCTCTTCGTGGCACACGCGACGGGTCGTCTCCTGCACGTCCGGGCCTGCCCCCAGCTCCTCGGCCTCGACGCGCCGATCGTGGCCTCTCCGGAGCAGGTCGAGTCCTTGGGCACCTGCGTCTGGTGCGCCAAGGAGCTCTCTGAGGAGGGCCGGAAGTACTTCGACTCCGTCGAGCAGGCCGTACGCACCCTCGACCCGTCCGGGGATGCCGTTCGCCCTACCGAGGAGGCTCTCGGCGGTGTCGACTACGAGCTCGTCTGGGTCCCGCCGAGCTACTCCTACATCGCGGTCGGATTCAAGGAACGGGCCGTCGCCTGGATCGGGCGGGGATGTGTCATGCATGCGGATGGGCGGCTCATCGACTTCGGGTGAGGCCGTCCAGGGGCACGGCGGCCCACGAAAGAACAGTCGCTTACGCGAGATTCACCAAGAGACAGGCGCTATCCTCGACACATGGCCGCGCTGCCCGACTGGATGCACCCTCCCCGCGAGGAGGGTTGGTACTCCGAAGACCTCGACCTGCTCGTCGAGGCACCCCGTCATACCGAACTCATCGATGGAGTCCTGGTCTTCAACATGTCACCGCAGCGCCGCTGGCACAGTCGGCTCGTCACGGCCCTGACCAACGCGCTGACGGCGCAGGCACCCGAGGGGTTCGAGGTGGATCGGGAGCTGACGGTCGTGCTCGACCGTCGCAACCGGCCGGAGCCGGACGTGCTGGTGAGCACGACCCGGATCTCCGACCAGGCCTCGTTCTACGACGCCGACTCCGTGGTTCTGGTGGTCGAGGTGGTCTCGCCGGAGTCGGAGCACCGCGACCGGTCGGTGAAACCGCAGAAGTACGCCGAGGCGGGCATCTCCAACTACTGGCGCATCGAGAACGAGGACGGCGCGCCCGCGATCCATGTCTACGAGCGCGACGACCTCACCAACGCCTACGTTGCGACCGGCATCTTCCGCGACCGGCTCGACGTGCCGGTGCCGTTCCCGGTCAAGATCGACCTCACTGGCCTGCTCCGCTGACCTTCTCCTCCGCGGACACGTCGGCCGGCAGCTGCTCCTGCTGGACGAGGTGGAGGTAGGAGAGGTGGCGCTCGTACTGGTCCAGGACGTCACCCATCAGCTGCTCGCGTGAGTAGCCGTTGACGTCATAGCCCTGGGTGCCCTCGGCGAGGTGGACCTCGGTGCGGAAGTAGAACTCGCCGGAGACACGCCCCACCGCGAAGGTCGGAGCGGGGCAGGGCTGCGGGGTCAGCTTGTAGACGAACGCGGGCGCGTTCTCGAGCTCGGTGTGGAGCTGGACACCGTGGACGCCGCGTACGGCCTTGGTCTCCGAGACGACCGAGGAGAGCCCGTGGGAGCAGAGCTCGGCGGCCACCTCCTCCAGGACCGGCGTCGCGACCGTCTCGATGAACCGCTCGGTGTCCCGAGCGGTCGGGTAGGTGACCGAGCGGCGCAGCCGCTGCGACAGCGAGGGACGTACGCCGCCGTCGGCCGCCCCGACCATCCGCGCCGAGGAGATCGCGGAGGGCAGGGAGTACCGCGCGCTCGCGGACTTGAACGACTCCAGCCGTAGCGACCGGTGCAGGCCGACCGCGACCAGTGCGAGCACGACCGAGAACGGCAGTCCCATGATGATCGTGGCGTTGGTCAGCGTCGTCAGCCAGGCGTCGCCGCCGGCGAACATGAGGGCCAGGGTCAGCGCGCCGATCGCGAACGACCAGAAGATCCGGACCGGGATCGAGCAGTCGGCCATCGGGTGCGGCAGACGCGAGGTGAAGTTGCCCATCACCAGCGCGCCGGAGTCGGCGGAGGTGACGTAGTAGAGGAACCCGGTCAGGGTGGCGAGCGCCGCCAGCGCGATCGCTCCGGGGTAGTTGTCGAGGAAGGCGTAGAAGCCCTGGGCGTAGTTGGCGTTGGTCATCTCGCCGAACTCGGCGTCACCGCCGCGGATCCGGCCCAGCGCGCTGTTGCCGAAGATGGTGACCCACAGCAGGATGAAGCCGAACGGGATCATCATCACGCCGACCAGGAACTGCCGGATCGTCCGCCCGCGCGAGATCCGCGCGAGGAACAGGCCGACGAACGGCGACCAGGCGACCCACCAGGCCCAGAAGAACAGGGTCCACAGGTTCTTCCAGGCCCCGACGTCGGGGTTCTCCGCGGTGGCGTACGGCATCGTGTCGAAGCTCATCCCCGGCAGGTGCACCAGGTAGTCGCCGAGGTTCATCACCAGCGAGTTGAGCAGGAACGCGGTGTCGTCGGAGAAGAGCACGTAGAGCATCAGCGCCAGCGACAGCAGCACGTTGAGCTCGGAGAGCCGGCGGATGCCCTTGTCGACGCCGGAGACCGCCGAGATGGTGCCGAGCAGCACCGCGACCACGACCAGGCCGACCTGGGCACCACGGCCCTCCGGGATGTCGAAGAGCACGTTGAGACCGGCGTTGAGCAGCGCGATCGAGATGCCGAGCGAGGTGGCGATGCCGAAGATGGTGCCGAGCACGGCGGCCAGGTCGATGCCGTCACCGAGCCGGCCGTGGACCCGCTTGCCGAAGATCGGATAGAGCGCCGACCGGATCGAGAGCGGCAGCCCGTGGCGGAAGGAGAAGTAGCCCAGCGCCATGCCCATCACGGCGTACATCGCCCAGCCGGACAGGCCGTAGTGGAACAGCGTCCAGGTCACGGCCTGCTCGGCAGCCGCGATGCTGCCGCCCTCGCCCGTGGGTGGGGTGAGGTACTGCGAGACCGGCTCGGCCACGGAGTAGAACATCAGGTCGGCACCGATGCCGGCCGCGAAGAGCATCGCGGTCCAGGTGAACATCGAGTACTCCGGCCTGGACTCCTCCGGACCGAGCCGGACCCGCCCGTGGCGGGACAGGCAGATGAAGAGTACGAACGCGATCAGTGCCGCGGCCAGGGCGAAGTACCACCAGCCGAAGTACTTCGAGATCCAGCCGACGACGTGCCCGATGGCGGTGCCCGCCGTATCCGGCGCGAGCAGTGCGAAGAGCGTGAACGCGACGACCACCCCGGCGGAGCCGAAGAAGACGGTCTTGTTCAGCTCCGGCTTCGTCGAGGGGATCTCGTCTGGTGCCGCGGCCGGTTCACCTAAGGGTGTGCGCGACGGGTCGATTGTCTCCGGCATGAGCTGTCTCCTCCGGTTCGGGTGCCCGGGAGGCTCGTCCGCCCGGCGCCGACTTGGGTCACGATCGGTTTCAGATCTTGTTGCGCGGGTCTCCCGCCGGCCACAGGGGCGAGTCGTCGCGGTGGCGGTAGTAGGGAGCGTCCGACGGTGCCAGCGGGGTGTTGCCGGCGATCAGGTCGGCAGCCTTCTCCGCGACCATCATCACGGGCGCGTAGATGTTGCCGTTGGTGACGTACGGGAAGACGCTGGCGTCCACGACCCGCAGTCCTTCGGTGCCGTGCACCTTCATCGAGGTGGGATCGGTCACCGACATCTCGCCGGTGCCCATCGCCGCGGTGCAGGACGGGTGCAGGGCCGTCTCGGCGTCCTTGCGGACCCAGTCGAGGATCTCCTCATCGGTCTCCACCGACGGGCCCGGGGACATCTCGCCGGCGTTGAACGGCGCGAACGCCGGCTGGTTGAGGATGTTGCGTGCCACCCGCACCGCCTCGACCCACTCGCGCCGGTCGTTGGGCGTGGAGAGGTAGTTGAACAGCATCGAGGGGTGCTCGAACGGGTCCGCGGACTTGATCCGGACGTGTCCCCTGGTGTCGGCGTACATCGGGCCGATGTGCACCTGGTAGCCGTGTTGCCCCTTCTCCTGGCCCGGCGCCATCGAGCCGTCGTAGCGGATCGCGATCGGCAGGAAGTGGAACATCAGGTTCGGCCAGTCCACGTCCTCGTTGGACCGTGCGAACCCGCCGCCCTCGAAGTGGTTGGTCGCCCCCAGGCCCTTCTTCTGGAAGAGCCACTGCCAGGCGATCTTGGGCCGCTGGTGCCAGACCAGACCCGGTGCGATCGAGACCGGCTGCTTGGAGGCGTACTGGATGTAGACCTCGAGGTGGTCCTGGAGGTTCTCCCCCACGCCGGGCAGATGGTGCACGACGTCGATGCCGTGCGAGCGCAGCAGCGACTCCTCCCCCACGCCGGAGAGCTGGAGCAGCTGGGGCGTGTTGATCGCGCCGCCGCAGCAGATGACCTCCTTCGCCGAGACGAAGTGGTGCTTGCGGGCGCGGCCGACACCGCGTACGTAGTCCACGCCGGTCGCTCGCGGGAAGTCGCCGGAGGTGTCGAAACGGATCTTCGTCGCGTGCGCGAAGGTCTCGACGGTCAGGTTGGGACGGTTCATCACCGGGTGCAGGTAGGCCCGGGCGGCCGACCAGCGGCGGCCGTTCTTCACGTTGCGGTCGAAGGGCGCGAACCCCTCCTGGCGGTAGCCGTTGACGTCGTCGGTGAGCGGGTAGCCGGCCTCCTGGGCCGCCTCGAAGAACGCCGAGAAGAGCGGGTTGGAGGCAGGGCCGCGCTCGAGGTGGAGCGGCCCTGAGCCGCCGCGCCACTGGTCGGCGCCCGAGGTGCCGTCCTCGAGGAAACGGCTCTCCATACGCTTGAAGTAGGGCAGGCAGTGGCGGTAGTCCCACTCCTTCATGCCCGGGTCGGCAGCCCACCGCTCGTAGTCCATCGGGTTGCCGCGCTGGAAGATCATCCCGTTGATCGAGCTGGAGCCACCGAGCACCTTGCCGCGGGCGTGGTAGACCCTGCGGCCGCCGAGGTGGGGCTCGGGATCGGTCTCATAGCCCCAGTCGTAGAGCTTGGAACCGATCGGGAACGGCAGCGCCGCCGGCATGTGGATGAACGGGTCGATCTTGAAGTCGCTGTGGCCGGCCTCCAGCACCAGCACCTTGGACGAGGGGTCGGCGCTGAGCCGGTTGGCGAGCGCCGATCCGGCCGATCCGCCGCCGATGATGACGAAGTCGTACGTCTGGGTCATCTTCTTCACTTCTCCTCTGAGGTGCTGGTCTTCTGTGCGGTCGGCGCGAACCAGTGCTGCGGGCTGGGGTCGATGTTGTGCCAGATGTGCTTGGTCTCGCGGTACTCCTCCAGCCCGGCCTGGCCGAGCTCACGCCCGATGCCGGACTGCTTGTAGCCGCCCCACTCGGCCTGGGCCACGTAGGGGTGGTAGTCGTTGATCCAGACCGTGCCCATGCGCAGCCGGGCGGCGACCCGCTCCGCTCGGCCGGCGTCGCTGGTCCAGACCGCGCCGGCGAGTCCGTAGATGGAGTCGTTGGCGATCCGGACGGCGTCGTCCTCGTCGGTGAAGGTCTCCACGGTGAGGACGGGGCCGAACGACTCGTCCTGGGTGACCGACATGTCGGTGGTGCAGTCGTCGAGGATGGTCGGCAGGTAGTAGAAGCCGTCGGCGAGCGCGGGGTCGTCGGGACGCTTGCCGCCGGTGCGGAGGGTGGCGCCCTCGGCCAGCCCCTTGGCGACGTACGCCTCGACCTTGTCGCGGTGGGCGCTGCTGGTCAGCGGGCCCGTCTCGGCGTTCTCGTCGAAGGGTCCGCCGAGACGGATCTGCTCGGCACGCGCGACCAGCTCGTCGACGAACTGCTCCTTGATCGACTCCTCGACGATCAGCCGCGCCCCGGCCGAGCAGACCTGGCCCGAGTGCAGGAAGACCGCGGTCAGCGCGAAGTCGAGCGCCGTCTCCAGGTCGGAGTCGGCGAAGACGATGTTGGGGTTCTTGCCGCCGAGCTCGAGGGCGACCTTCTTGACCGTCGCGGCGGCGTTGGCCATCAGCCGCTTTCCGGTGGCGAGGCCGCCGGTGAAGGAGACCAGGTCGATGCGGGGATCCTCGGACAGCGGTGCGCCCGCGGTCGGACCCGGACCGAGGACCAGGTTGCCGACGCCCGCCGGGAGACCCGCCTCCTCGAGCACCTTCATCAGGTGGATCGCACTGTGCGGCGTGATCTCGCTGGGCTTGAGCACGAAGGTGTTGCCCGCGGCCAGGCACGGCGCGACCTTCCACGCCACCTGGAGCAGCGGGTAGTTCCACGGGGTGATCAGGCCGCAGACCCCGACGGGCTCGTGCACGATCCGGCTCTTGACGGCGGCGTTCCCGGTGTCGATCACACGTCCGGCGTCCTCGGCGGCGACGTGCCCGAAGTGGCGGAACACCGAGACCACGTCGGCGACGTCGTACTCGCTCTCGACGAGCCGCTTGCCGGTGTCGAGCGACTCCGCCCGGGCGATGATCGCGGTGTCCCGCTCGAGCAGGTCGGCGACTCTCAGCAGCAGGTCACCCCGCTCCCGCGCCGGCGTCGCCGGCCACTCGCCACTGTCGAACGCGTTCCGCGCCGCGGCGATCGCGGCCCGGGTGTCCTCGGCTCCAGCCTCCGCAACGGTTCCGACGACCGCGCCGTCGGCGGGACAGCGGATCTCCCGCTGTTCTCCCGACTGCGCGGGCAACCAGCGCCCGTCGATGTAGATCTGGCTCATGCAACCTCCGGCGTCGGGTTGCGCAACAGGCAACCGCGGGTGAATTGCAGATGATCCTGCGCGGACGCGAAGGGCCAGGTCAAGGGCTTCGAGGACAAAATTGTTGCAGGTGGTACAAATTTGTTCCAGGTGATACAAATGCTGCGGTCAGTTGTTACAGTCGCCGCATGACGACCGCTGGCACCGCGCCCGCCAAAGATCCACAGCGCCGCGCCGCCTGGGCCGAACTGGCGACCGACTACGTCCACGAGCACGGCCTGATCGGCCTGAGCCTGCGCCCGCTGGCGGCCGAGCTGGGCACCAGCAACCGGGTCCTGCTCTACCACTTCGGCACCAAGGACCAACTGGTCGCCGACGTGCTCCGCACGTCCAACGAGCGGTCGGTCGCCGAGGTCGCCGCGCTCGAGCCCTCCGAGGACCTGCGCTCCGCCGTCTACGACCTCTGGTCGGTGATGGAGGGCGACCGGTGCAGCCGGATCTACGTGGAGGCGGCCGCGCTCGGCCTCTTCGGCAGGGAGCCGTACGTCACGGCGGTCCAAGAGGCCAACACACTGTGGATCGCCGGGCTGATCGCGCATCTGAGCAAGTCCGGGGTGGACCCCGCCGTCGCCGAACGGGCCGCCAACGTCATCGACGCCGCCTTCATGGGCTTCCAGCTCAGCCTGGGTCCCGACGGCAGCCACCCGGAGCGTGCCCGGTCCGTCGACGATCTGGCGGACGCCGTCGCCGCTCTGGCCTGACGATCGCTGGTTTTCGCGACGCTGCGGCGCCGACTCGCCTGGTCGACGGAGCTGGCCGGAACCGATGCTGCGATCTCGGCGGGGTCGGCCGGACCGGTGCCGGTCGGGCTGCTCGCCGCCCCCCGGGACCAAGACCGACGGGACCACGGTCAGCGTCGACGAGGTCGACGACGCGGACAGCACCGGTGGCTCGTCGCTGACCGCACCGCTCACGGCGACCGTCGACTTCGGCGACGGGTCGGCTCCGGTCCCCGCACGGTTCACCCAGTCTGAACCCGGGGATTCGCTCCACTCTGCCGGGGTCTATGCGGTGACGGCTGCTCATGCGTACGACTCCCCGGGGACGTATCGCGGCACGATCAAGGCCTCCGACGGCTCGAGGGCGAGGTTCACCATCACGGTTTCCTGACCGTGACGGTTGTGAAGCCGAGAGTGACCAATGGCTCACTCTCGGCTTCACAGCCTCCCGATGTCACAGACCTCGCTGGGCCGGTGTCCTTGGGGTATGAGCAAACAAGAAGCCTTCAGCAGGAGCCGGATCGTGATCGTCGGCGGCGGATATGCCGGTGTGATGGCCGCCAACCGGCTCACCAAGCGCGACGACATCGCGATCACCCTGGTCAACCCGCGCGACCACTTCGTCGAGCGGATCCGGCTGCACCAGCTGGTCGGCGGGACCTCGGAGGCCGTGGTGGCCTACGCCGACGTGCTCAGCCCGCGCGTCCGGCTGGTGGTGGACACCGTGGCGTCCATCGACGCCGGCGCGCGGAGCGTCGCGCTCGGGAGCGGGCAGGAGATGACGTACGACTACCTGGTCTACGCCGTCGGCAGCGCGGGCACGACCCGCGTCGCCGGCGCCGCGGAGCACGCCTTCGGGGTCTCGACCTACGAGGAGGCGACCCGGCTGAAGGCGGTGCTGGACACGACGCCGGCCGATGCTCCGGTGGTCGTCGTCGGCGGCGGTCCGACCGGCATCGAGGTCTCCTCCGAGCTCGCCGAGGCGGGCCGTAACGTGGCTCTGATCTGCGGAGACAGGCTCGGACCGTGGCTGCACGAGAAGGGCCGGATCGTGGCCGAGCGTGATCTGCGGCGCCTGGGCGTCGGCATCGTCGAAGGAGCCCGGGTGACCGAGGTGATGGACGGCCGCGTACGCCTCGACAACGGCCGCGAGCTGCCCAGCTCGGTGACGGTCTGGACCGCCGGGTTCGCCGCGCCTGACCTGGCCCGGGCGAGCGGACTGTCCACCGACGAGCTCGGCCGGCTGATCACCGACGAGACCTTGACCAGCGTCGACAGCGACCGGATCATCGCGACCGGCGACGCCGCCGCACCGTCAGGACTGGCGTACCGGATGAGCTGCCAGGCCGCCAACCAGCTCGGGCCGCTGGCCGGCGAGACAGTGCTCACACGCCTGGCCGGTGGGACCCCTGATGCCGTTAGCATCGGCTTCGTGGGTCAGTGCATCAGTATCGGCCGCGAGCTCGGGTTGGTGAACCTCGCCCGTCGCGACGACACCGCGGTGGCCGGGCGGGTCCGAGGCGTGCCGGCGGCGAAGATCAAGGAGCTGGTCTGCCGCAGCACGGTCTGGGCGATGTCGCTGGAGTCACGTCGTCCGGGGTCTGCGTTCGGCTTCAAGGACCGCTCGCGCGCCGGGCGGGTCCGAGCTGCAGCCGCCATCCCGCTCGCGAAGGAGCCGAGTCTGTGAGTCTTGCCGTCACCATCGTCGCCTGGGTCCTGGCGGCGTTCCTGATCGTCGTCGGGGTGGCCCACCTGGTCACCCCCACCAAGGTCGAGCCGCTGGTGCCCGAGTGGTGGCCGGCCAAGCGGGCGACGGTGTATGCCTCCGGGGTGGCCGAGATCGCGATCGGGATCGGCCTGCTGATCCCGGACATCCGGCCATGGGCGGCGGGGGTCGCGGTGGTGATGTTCCTCGCCTACACCCTCGTCCACCTCGACGACCTCCGCCACACCTCCCGCGCGACCCGCGCCAGCGACACCACCGGCGGGGTCCTCACCCGGGGCGTGGTCAACCTCGCGTACGCCGGGCTGGCCCTCTTCGTCTGCCTCGGCTGAGGCCTCGGCGTTCCCTTCGGGAGGAGTTCAGGCAGGGGACGTACGGCGGTCGCCACGGGATCACGCGGTGCGGACAGGTTGAGGTCCACCCTCACCGAAGGAGATCCCGATGCGTACCTTCGTCCGTTCCCTGACCGCGGCGCTCGTGGCGGCGGCGTTCCTCTCCCCCGCCGCCGCCACGGCGAGCACGACCGACTCCACGCGTACCGCCGTCGAGCTGGGTACGCCGCACGCGCAGGCGCACGCGCACAACGACTACGAGCACGAGCGCCCGCTGTTCGACGCGCTCGAGCACGGCTTCACCAGCGTCGAGGCCGACGTGTGGCTGGTCGACGGCGAGCTCCTGGTGGCGCACGACGCGGTCGATCTCGACCCGGCGCGGACGTTGGAAGGGCTCTACCTCGCCCCGCTCAAGGAACTCGTCAAGGGCAAGGGGCGCGATGTCTACCCGGGATATGACGGCACGTTCCAGCTCTTGATCGACATCAAGAACACCGGTGAGGCGACGTACGCGGCGATCGAGAAGGAGCTCGCCGCCTACGAGGAGCTCTTCACCCGCTACGAGAACGGCGTCGTCAAGGACGGTCCCGTCGAGGCCGTGATCAGCGGCGACCGGCCGCTGGAGACGATGCGGAGCGCGACTCGACGGCTCGGCTTCTACGACGGTCGGATGGGCGATCTCCGCTCCGGGATGCCGGCGTCGCTGATGCCGCTGGTCAGCGACAACTGGACCAGGGTCTTCGTCTGGCAGGGCGTCGGCCCGATGCCGGAGGCCGAGCGCCGCAAGCTGCACGAGATCGTCGACCACGCACACGCGCAGGGCTACCGGGTGCGCTTCTGGGCGACACCGGACGCCGACGGTCCCGCGCGTGAGGCGGTCTGGACCGAGCTGCTCGCGGCCGGGGTCGACCACATCAACACCGACGACCTCGAGGACCTCGACGCCTTCCTGACCGACAGAGCCTGACCGAGGACCGGTAGCGGGGAGCTCACCGCCTGATCGGCGGCCATCCGGCGACGTCGCACTGACCGTGCTCGTTGCTCCCGGTGGCGACGACCGACCCGTCTGCCCGCACTCCGAGCGTGTGCCTGGACCCGGCCGCCACCGCGACGATCTCGCGCCAGTCGGCGACCTCGCACTGACCGGCGTCGTTGCCACCGACGGCCAAGGCTCGGCCGTCGGTGGTGACGGCGACGGTGTGGTAGCTCCCGGCAGCCACGGCCACGACGTCGCTCCACGCCTCGACGTCGCAGGCCCCGCCGGTGCGGTCTCCGACCGCGAGGACGCGCCCCGCGCTGGTCAGGCCGACGGTGTGCAGGTAGCCGGCGGCGATGGCGGTGATGCCGGCCCACCCGCCGACGGCGCACTGTCCCCGGCGGCCGTTCCCCACCGCGACGGCGGTGCCGTCAGCCCTGAGGCCCACCGAGTGCCAGTCGCCGCACGCCAGCGCGACGATCTCGCGCCACCCGCTCACCTCGCCGGCGCCTTCGGCGACCCGTCCCGCGGCGAGCACCGCCCCGTCGGCACGCAGTCCCAGTGTGCGCCGCCATCCTGCAGCGACTGCGGTCACCTCGCGCCACGAGCCCACTTCACACTGACCCTCGTTGTTCCAGCCCGTCGCCACCACGGTGCCGTCGGATCGAAGCCCGACGCTGTGGGAGCGTCCGGTGTTGGAGGCCGTGTGCACGTTGCCTGCCGCCAGCCCGATGACATCGGCCCAGGGCTCCGTCCGACACTCTCCGGACGCTCCCGCGCCGGCGGCGACGACCCTCCCGTCCGTGGAGATCCCGAGCGAGTGGCGCGGCCCGGCCGCGATGAAGTGACCCACGAGAGCAGTCTGGAGCCCGCCCCGGCCGATGTCACAAGTTCTCGGCGCTGCGTCGTCCCAGGGTGGAAGATGTGACCCGAGGGAGGACGACCGTGACACCTGAGACCGAGATCGAGTTCGAGGAGCTGCGACCGCTGCTGTTCTCGATCGCCTACCGCATCCTCGGCAGCGTGAGCGAGGCCGAGGATGCGGTGCAGGAGACCTGGCTGCGACTGGAGTCGACCTCGACCGAGCCCGACTCCCTCAAGGCCTACCTCTCGACCGTCGTCACCCGCATCTCCCTCGACGTGCTCCGCTCCGCGCGGGTGCGACGCGAGACGTACGTCGGGCCGTGGTTCCCCGAGCCGCTGCCGACCGACTCCCGGGTCGGCGAGCGCGAGGACATCTATGCCAGCCCCGAGCGCGCCACCGAGCTGGCCGACTCGGGGCCGGGTAGTCCTCCACGATGCCGCGGCTGCCGGCGAGGCTGTTGAT